>NZ_JBNGCJ010000789.1:0-1444 GCF_049974785.1 Vibrio genomosp. F10 str. 9ZD137 | reverse complement strand
GCCGCGCAATAAAGCGCGGCACCTTGGGCTCGGTTAAAGAGTTTGCTTTTTTTAGTCGTTCACATTCTTTATTTTCGTTATTGGTTTGCTTCGCCGTTATTGGCTTGCTTCGCTGTGTCTGCTAGGCATTTTGTGCTTTCAGTTTTAAACGCATCGCGTGTAACACGGGCTCAGTATAGCCATTCGGCTGAGCCCCCCCCTCAAATACCAACTGACAAGCCGCTGAAAATGCAATGCTGTTTTCAAAGTCTGGCGCCATGTTGCGGTAGTTCGGATCGCCAGCGTTTTGCTCATCCACCACTGCGGCCATGCGCTTCATGGTTCTCATTACTTGGGCTTCATTACAAATCCCATGACGTAACCAGTTGGCAATATGTTGGCTCGAAATACGCAGCGTAGCTCGGTCTTCCATCAAACCGACATCGTTAATATCTGGCACCTTAGAACACCCGACGCCTTGGTCAATCCAACGCACTACATAACCAAGAATACCTTGCGTATTGTTGTCCAATTCGTTTTGGATATCTTGAGCTGTCAGCTTTTGATTACCTAATAGCGGAATAGTCAGAATATCATCAACGTTCGCTCTCATTCGCTCACGAAGCTCTTTCTGACGACTTGGTACACTCACCTTGTGATAGTGCAGAGCATGCAAAGTCGCGGCGGTTGGAGAAGGAACCCAAGCGGTATTTGCGCCCGCTTGAGGATGTCCGATTTTCGCGTCCATCATCTTCGCCATATTGTCTGGCTCTGGCCACATACCTTTACCGATTTGAGCTTTACCTTGCAGGCCACAAGCTAAGCCAAGATCAACGTTCTGATCTTCGTATGCGCCAATCCAAGTCATGGTTTTCAGCTGTGTTTTAGGCGCAAATGGTCCCGCTTCCATACTCGTGTGAATCTCATCACCGGTTCGGTCTAAGAAACCGGTGTTGATGAACACAACACGATCTTTAGCCGCTCGAATACATTCTTTCAGGTTGACCGAAGTACGACGCTCTTCGTCCATAATGCCAACTTTGATGGTGTAGCGGTCTAAACCTAATGCATCTTCAATGCGGCCAAACAATTCATTAGTAAACGCGACTTCTTCAGGGCCATGCATCTTAGGTTTCACGATGTTGATGCTATTCGCGGTTGAGTTTTGGTACGCGCTGTTGCCTTTCAAATCATGCATCGCGATTAGCGAAGTTATCATGCCATCCATAATGCCTTCAGGCACTTCATTACCTTCGGCATCAATAATCGCAGGGTTAGTCATCAGGTGGCCGACATTACGGATGAACAACATGCTGCGGCCTTTCAGCGAGATCTCACCGCCCGTCACGCTGGTGTATTGGCGATCTGGATTCAAACTACGAACGATGGTTTTACCGTTTTTCTCTAGTGATTCTTGCAGATCACCTTTCATCAAACCTAGCCAGTTACGGTAAGCCAGTGCTTT
>NZ_JBNGCJ010000788.1:0-323 GCF_049974785.1 Vibrio genomosp. F10 str. 9ZD137 | reverse complement strand
AACCGCTCTTCCGATCTCCAACTGTGCCTGAAAGGGCAGTGGTGAGCGCTTGAAAGTGAGAGACTTCGCCATCTTCTTTCGCTTTAGGGTTACTGAACTTACCAGAAACCAACTCTAGTGCGTGTTTGAACCCACGAACATTAATAAAACCGAGGTAGAAAGTAAAAAAGGTGGCAGCGACAACCAACCATAAAACAATCCAAGGCACCTGCACGTCTGTAAAAGGGAAAGGAATGGTCGAGAAGATCATTCCTACAAATGGGTTGACGATCGGTGCGACGACTTCGTTAATTTTTTCATCTAAGCCAGCGGCTGCAACATTG
>NZ_JBNGCJ010000787.1:0-2500 GCF_049974785.1 Vibrio genomosp. F10 str. 9ZD137 | reverse complement strand
AGCTTTTTCTGCGAGTGGCCGTTCTAGTATTGGAGCGCTATCGACGAATGGACGATAGCCGTATGTACCCACTTCTTGCTCTATCTTTTTGCCCAGCTTTTTCAATTGATTGCGAATGATTTTATGGTAATCACGACCAAGGGCGTAACGACTGATGTAAGCTTGTGTTTTATCGGCGAGATTAGAGGCAAACTGGGCCTCTGGTGGTAGGTAATCCATTCTTGCACTGATTACTCGAATGGTTCCAGGTAATAGCTCAGCAGGGCGTGCACGCATCATGCCGTGGCGTGCCATCCAATCCATTTCACCGTGGAAGCCTGCGTCTAGATACTTCTGAAGCTGCGGTTCATGTTCAGAGAGGTCGACATCACAGATGCCCACTTTCTGAAAGCCAAGCTCTTTCGCCCAAATTTTGATTTGATCAGCGAGGTGTTGATAATCCATAGGTAAAGAGCCTGATTGAATAGGGGGCCGGATCTTACAAGATCTTATTACAAGGATCTAGCGGTTCTATGACTGATCGAATGTTATTATTTGCCAATATTTGCGTTTAATTACACAAGAGCGCTTGTTTCTCAATTCTAACCCAGTTTACTATTCCTATTACTTTGATTTATATATAGTCAGTTTGAACACGTTCGAGAAGCCCAACCATGAATACAAAACAATTTAATCTTATTAATGAAGAAGCGACGATTCACGTTGGTACTTTGCTCGCTCAGTGTTGTTCACAACAAACGACTATTTATCTGCATGGGGATCTTGGCGCAGGGAAGACGACATTCAGTCGCGGATTTGTTCGAGCCTTAGGTCACCAGGGAAACGTAAAAAGCCCAACTTATACCTTAGTAGAGCCTTACCAACTGGATAAGTGGCAAGTTTACCACTTTGATCTTTATCGCTTAGCCGATCCTGAAGAACTCGAATTTATGGGGATCCGAGATTACTTCACGCCTGATGCTATTTGCCTTGTTGAGTGGCCTGAGAAGGGGGAAGGTTTACTTCCAAAGCCTGATCTTGATATAGAACTGCGTTATCAAGGCGAACAAAGAACGATGACCCTTACGGCGAATAATGAGTATGGACAGTCATTACTGAATCAATTGGAGCTAAGTTGAGTATTCAATCTATTGTGAAAGTGCGTGTGAATCGCAGGGTTCTGACCGTACTTACTGCGTTAATTTCATTGTTTTCTTACTCTCTTTGGGCGAATACGCTTGAGGGAGTAAGGGTATGGCCATCTCCGGATGAAACCAGAGTGGTGATTGATTTACAATCTGAGGCTGACTTTAGCTACTTCACCTTGAGCAGTCCAAATCGCTTAGTGGTTGATTTGAACAATACGTCTCTTAATACCAAGCTCCCGCTGTCTGTTAGTGACAGTCCAGTATTAAGCCAAGTAAGAAAAAGTACGCCACCAAAAAAATCAACGTATCGTTTAGTGTTTGAATTGAAACGCAAAGTACAGGCGAATATTTTTAAGTTAGCCCCTGTTTCTGGCGGGCAATATGGTCATCGGTTGGTTATCGATTTGCCTCATGGCTCAACGACTAAAAGCGTCTCTACGGTTAAAGCCCCTGAAGTCAGTAAAGATGTTTCCCAAATCAAGCGACAAGAAGAGATTCTGATTGTTATCGACCCTGGTCATGGTGGAGAAGACCCTGGTTCTATCGGGCCGAGCCGTAAATACGAAAAAAATGCAACACTGAGTATTTCAAAAAAGCTGGCTGCGCAACTGAATGCAATACCCGGTATCAAAGCGAGACTCACTCGTTCAGGTGATTACTATGTCAATTTGAATCGACGTGTAGCGATTGCGAGTGAGAACAATGCCCATCTACTGATATCGATACATGCTGATGCATTTACCACGCCTCAACCCAAAGGTGGCTCGGTGTTTGTCTTGAATACCCGTCGAGCAAATACAGAAATCTCTCGTTGGATAGAAGACAAAGAGAAACAGTCTGAGCTATTGGGTGGTGGCGGTGCTGCTTTCCCGAGCAGCATTAACGATCGTAACGTCAATCAGACCTTGCTTGATCTTCAATTCAGCCATTCTCAAAAGGAAGGATATAAACTGGCGACTGAGATTTTATCTGAGATGGGGAAAGTCACCAAGCTTCATAATTCAAAGCCTATTAATACCAGCCTAGCCGTGTTGAGATCCCCTCAGATCCCATCGGTACTTGTTGAGACGGGGTTTATTTCTAACCCAACAGAAGAGAAGCTTTTATTCCAAAGGGCTCATCAAGACAAACTGTCTCGCTCCATCACCAAGGCGGTGGTTAAATATTTAAAAGCGAACCCGCCTGAAGGCACCTATTTTAAAGCGCAAACCACGCCTAAAACGTATAAAGTTAAACGTGGTGACTCGTTGTCTGCAATAGCGAAAAAGTACAGTACGTCGACGAGTACGTTGATGAAAGCGAATAAACTCAAAAGCAGCAGTCTAGCGATTGGGCAGGTACTGACGATTCCTGCTGCAGGCTCGGTTTCAACC
>NZ_JBNGCJ010000786.1:0-529 GCF_049974785.1 Vibrio genomosp. F10 str. 9ZD137 | reverse complement strand
ACCGCTCTTCCGATCTATGCCCGTGGTAATAGACGTCACTTGTTCGTTATTGATGATCACTATGGTGGGAGTGACGATGACTCCCCACACTCTTGAGATGGTATTTCGGCTATCATTGATATTTGAAAACTGGTAGCCATGCGTCCGCAAAAATCCTGCCAATTTTCGGTCTTCTCCTGATGCGCCAGAAACCCCCACAACATGATAAGAATCACCAATTCGATTGATGGTGGGAGTAACAAATTGACAAGCCGAACACCAAGTGGCCCAAAAGTAGACGACAACGGGCTTCTCTTTACTCATCTCCATCACATCAATGTATTTTCCTTCCATCGATAGTGCCTGTATGGGCGTGACTGTGGCACTGGGCATATCTTGCGATCGCCACAGATCGACCCCGATGGAAATGAGGCTAACGAAGACGATATAGAACAGGCACTCCTTGATCCAATGGGCCATTGTTCTGCGCTTTTTTACTGGGTTATTAACTTCGCCCTTTTGCATTATTTTCTTTGTAGATCGGAAGAGC
>NZ_JBNGCJ010000785.1:0-1688 GCF_049974785.1 Vibrio genomosp. F10 str. 9ZD137 | reverse complement strand
GGTGATAAACAAATTATTACCATCAATGTGCATGGCACTAATGATAAACCAACAATTTCTGAAGTTATCGCAGGTGCACATAACATTGATGAAGATGCTGCAAATACGACCTCTGGGCAAATTATTATCAGCGATGTTGATCATAGCGATCAACATTCTGTCAGTATTGATAGCCAACATCAGCCACAGTATGGTTCTGTTACCTATAACAGCAATACACAAACTTGGGTCTACACACTTAATAACAGCAATAGCCATGTTAATGCTTTAAATAATGGTGAACAATTGACCGATAAGTTTTCTCTATTGGTCGATGATGGACACGGGGGCGTTACAACTCAAGAAGTTGAAATGCGCATTGATGGACACAGCGATGTTCCACCAATGCCAACCCTAGTTGCCCCTGCAAAAATTACCGGCAGTGCAGGCAATCAGGACCTGCATGCGTCAATCGGAATTCCTCCAATTATTCACCAAGGAACGCCTACGCCAATGACTGGCTGGGGAATATCAGATCACCACGGACACTCTCTCACTGCATTACACGGTCAATTTGGTACTTTGCATGTCAATCCTGCAACCGGAGAGTTGAGTTACGATTACCAACAAACTTCATCAGGCGTCGTTAAGACACATACAGGAGGCTCTTACGGTAGTGGTACAGACGAAACCGACTCGTTTGTTTTAACCCTAGGAGGCGATCAAAACTCACAAGTCGCTGTGCACCTACATTTACATTCGCAATCCGTCCATGGAAACAGCGGACATCACATTGACCAAACCACACTAACTGGCATGGATTTATCGCCAATCGCTCCACCACCTCCTCCAGCACCCGGCATGAGCCAAGCGGATGAACCGGATGCCTCTTTCAGCTCCCCTGATGAAGTTACTCTTAATTTTGATGAGGTGACGGCAAACCTAGAACATACAGCGATAGGCGAACACGAACAGCGTTCTGGTGCCCATGCTTACCTAGACGCTCTGGGTATTAATGCTGACTCGCCGTCTATAGATTCACCGTCACACAATGTACCAGTGGCACAGGATATCGATATCATTTTCAGTGATGCCGAGAGTGCTTATGGGGCTGAGCAAACTGACGACAGTATGAGTGACGCACTGTCTCACCATACCGAAAGCCCATCTTTTGATGATTCTTTACACCATCATAATGATATTGACGGATTGCCTGACATAGACCCAAATAACTAGGGTCTGTTGATCTTTCGAGCTGTTTTTTGCAGCACTTTGTGGGAAATTTCTACAAGGCAGAGGCTTTGAAGTGTAGCTAGCCTACATGAGAAGCTGATAACGCAGTAGAAATGAACCACAAAGACTGCCCGAAGGGTTCGGCTAGAATCGTTTTATGCTTTGTTAAGAAGTATTAACTTAGAATGACTAGGCTACATACTCCTTGCCGCGCCTAAAACGATTCTATCTCGAACAAAATTTAACCACGAAAGGTCAACAGACCCTAGAACATCACCCCTTCGGTAAACAAAAAAGGAGCACGACATGTGCCCCTTTCATTACTCTAGTCAGCCAGATCGGGGACTTTAACGTTCCCCAAACGCGACACTCACATTGGTATAAATCGGTTTCCATAGGTACTGAAAAACCGATTTCTCACCCGTTGTAATGTCAACTTCACCGGTCATACCCGGTAAGATAACAAACTGTTCAGG
>NZ_JBNGCJ010000784.1:0-2285 GCF_049974785.1 Vibrio genomosp. F10 str. 9ZD137 | reverse complement strand
ACCGCTCTTCCGATCTTAGCCATGTTACTGTCGATCATGGCATTATGGCTTGCGACAAGTGTTTGGGTGAAATTGAAGACCCGAAAGACATTAACCACTGGCGTTGTTTAAATGACAGCATGTGGAGCCAAGAGCCACCGGTTCAAGTGGTAGCGTGGCGTCAATTGACTCGCCTCTCTTCAGAGTCTTGGGCACAGGATCTTTTAGAGATGATGTATTTAGAAGAGGAAACATCAGTTTGGGCACAAATTGGTATGTCGGCTGATGACAAACCTCTTGATGTGAATGGCGTCGAACTTAAAAAAGGTGACGACGTAACAGTAATCAAAGATTTGCCTGTCAAGGGAACGAACCAAGTGATTAAGCAAGGTACGGTTATTCGCGGTATTAGTGTTGGCGATGATCCAAAGCTTGTGTCTGGTAAAACCAATGGCGGTCAATCAATGTACGTGATTGCTGAATTCTGCCGTAAAAAGTAACGGGCTTTTTATTTAGACTCATATTCTATTATTTGTCCCCCTATTCTAAAGGCACCGATGGTGCCTTTTTTGTGTGTGTATAAATGAGAATGCCTCTATAGAGGTGATTATTCATAAAATTCATGCATAAAAAAACGCAGCCACTGGCTGCGTTCAAATAACTGCGTTGTCGATACATTAGCGAGTTAAACCTAAATCTCTTTGCATATGGTCTGATAGATCAGATGCATAGTAGGCACGAGGTTCACTGTTATCAACAAACAGAATATCGAGTAAATGTTTAATCAATCCTTTGAAACTAACCGCGTAGGTCTTCTTATCCATAGAGGTAGGTGCTGCGATGGTGTCTAAATGCATAACTTGTGACATAGTAGCCTCTCTAAAAATCGAATAATTTTGTTTCGTTGGAAGAAATATAGAGGTTTTATTGGTAAATAAATAGTGACAAAAACTGCAATGTGGAATTAGTTTTTCTAATGAAACAATGATTTAACAATCGACAGCTCTGTCTAGTCATTAATTGTGAGTTTATATTCTAAATTTCGCATAATTTATGATTAATAATTCATAATGGTTGTTTTTATCTATAATTATTAACATCTAATTCGTTGTTTTTCTGCATTTATTGATTATTTGATGCGATTATTTCTTGATTAAAGATTAGAAAATGTAACTAAAATTTGGCCTTGTGTGTTTTCACTTTTGTCGTACTCAAAAGAGATGGCAGAATTGCTTTGCTTGTAAAAAAATTCCCATTACAATTGCCGAGAATTTGGTGGGATTGACACGTGAAAATAAGTAATAGACTAAAACAGATAGATGAAATGGTAGGTCAAGAGTACGATCATATTTGGGACTGTTGTTGCGACCATGGATTGTTAGGCGCGACATTATTGTCTCGTCAGGCTGGTGGTCATATCCATTTTGTTGATATTGTTCCTGAACTCATGACACAGCTCGACACTAAGCTTACTCAGTTCTATGGGAGTTCATTAACGCCTTGGTTTACCCATTGCATTGATGTTGCTAACCTCCCCATAGAACAGCATGAAGGAAGGCACCTGGTTATTATTGCCGGTGTTGGTGGCGATTTAATGATAGACCTTTTTGAGGCCATTCATCGAAATAATCCATCGGTATCCATAGACTACTTATTGTGCCCTGTTCACCATCTGTATAGCCTTAGAAAGCGTCTTATCGAGCTGGATTTTAGGCTTAAAAAAGAAACGCTCGTTGAAGACAACAAACGCTATTATGAGATACTTCTGGTATCGTCTGAAAAGAACAGTCCATCATCACACCCTATGGTCTCTCCGGTTGGAAAAGACATTTGGAATGCAGAATCCATTCCGCAGGTTACTACCGCGAAGGCTTATCTAACTAAGACACTGTCTCACTACCAAAGACTGGCGCATCATAAGAACATTGGAGGTGATCTTGCTGATTCTCCTCAGCGCATTTTGAACGCTTACCGTGGTATCAAGATAACCGCGACATAACCACGACATAGACACGATTTAGTTACCATGTAATCAGACAAGATAATTAATGAAAATGAAGTGATGGCAAAAGAAAAGCGCCTCGCGGGCGCTTTCTTTAATAGAATCAAGTAATTAAAATCAACCTGGCTATTGAAATTTTATGGTTCTGATTCTACTGAACGTTACCAAGTTTAACCCAAGTATCAATGACCGTATCAGGATTGAGCGATACAGAGCTAATACCTTGATCCATCAGCCATTTGGCTAGATCGTCATGGTCTGACGGGCCTTGTCCACAAATACCAACGTAGATCGGAAGAGCGGT
>NZ_JBNGCJ010000783.1:0-2464 GCF_049974785.1 Vibrio genomosp. F10 str. 9ZD137 | reverse complement strand
CCGCTCTTCCGATCTTATTCGTCCTTGATATCTGAATCTCGAACTCTTGATGTTCATCACAAAAGATCGCTGATGGCAATTGGTCATAACTTCCGATCAAATCATCAACTTGCACCTGAGACAAATTGGCGACATCTACGCCGACTTCGCTTACATATGAGGCCAGTTTACTCTCCTGAACTAACGTTGGCGCTTTCGGTTCTTTGACAGATATTTGTTGTCCTGTTTGTTTAAAACTAGACACATCAAATCCCATATCATCGATGCTAGTTGCACTTGTCGTTCCTGAAAACGAACCCGTGAGTAGCAATGCACATATAGCCTTTTTGATCATGATTACCTCACTTTTTTCTATAGTTGCGGATTGCCAGAGGCACCCGAGTCATCGATAGAAATCGTTGGTACTGTTAGGTTTTCCAAGAACTTTTCTTTGCTCAATCCTTCAAATCGCGATTCATCCGATGGTGTGTTACGAATGGGTTGGCCTGCCCATACTTTTTGGAACTCAGCTTCTTTAACCACTTGCTCACCATTTACGATGACATAAGAAATACCGGTTGTTGGATTGCCTTGTTCTTTGGCTTTGTAAGTCGCATTATCGGTTACGTTTTCTGGGTCGAAAATGGTGATATCCGCAACCATGCCTTCTTGCATACGACCACGAACTTTCATTGATTCAACACCCGCATCACCTAGATGCTTTGCTGCCCAGTAAGACGTTTGAGCAAGTGTGAATAACAATGGTACGCCTTCTTCACGTGCCATACGTAATACTTTGCCTCGAGTACCCGCAGTTCGAGGGTGACCTTGATATTCTGTTGGATCGGCATCCCAAGAATCAGTACCTAAACCTGAATAGATAGAATCTGCTGCAACGGTCATGTTTGGAATTTGTAGCCAGTATTTCATCCAATCTTTACGTGCAGGGCTAAACAGAACCACCAAGTGACCCGGTTCTTCAGCGGCAATGACCAGATACTCTTCTTTGGTCAGAAATTTATCGCGTGTTGGGTCGTACATCATTTCTTCATACTTCGCGTTGTACATCCCTTCCACAGACTCCGGTACAAGGAAAGATGAACCAATCGCAGTGGATGCCGCATCATATGGATAGTATTCAGACCACATCACTAAGCCTTTCTCTCGTGCAAGCTTTAGCTTTTCTTCTACTTCCCACCAACCGAAGTCGTTGTTGTGGAGCATCAAAAATGGTAAGTCGAGAAGCATCGCATTGGTAAAGATTTCGTCAAAACCCAGCTGTGCTTCTGGATTTGAAGGGTTAGCGTGAAAACGGGTATGTGATGATACAAATCGGTCCCAGTTTGCTGCGACTTTCATGGACTCGTACATCTCAAATGCCGTCAAACCATCTTTCATATAAGCGGTTGTTGAAGCTAGGTTCAATGCACCTTCTGCAAAGCCTTGATCAAGAACAGAAAGGATTTGGTTCATCTGCTCGATATCAGCTTTGGTCTCAGACCAGCCACTCACACCGTCTTTAGCCGCTTCAGTTCGAAGCGAGCCAAGAATCGTAGTTGCATCATGTGGGCCTGTAATTTTCACTTCAGGATCTAGGATTTGAAGACGAGCTCCTTCGTGGCTGACACCAGTACCGTAGTTCAGTGGCCATTTACCCGCTTTTTCTTCATACCACTCACCGACGCGAATCGCACCGACTTCCAGATCCATACCCGATGTTACACCATCTAGGGCTGCAAGCTTGATAGATAAACCATCTAGCGAGTGAAAATGGGTATCAATGAAACCTGGGGCAACCACTTGATTTGTCGCATCGATTGTCTCATCACCGTCGAGTTTTTCTGCCGTGATTTTGATGATTTGACCATCTTTGATCCCGACGTTTAATACAGCATCCAGCATGCTTTCAGGGTCCATCACTCGTCCATTCTCGATAACTAGGTCGTAATCCGCGGCAAAAGCTCCTGACGCACCTAGGCACAATGCGATACTAACAAGTCCGCTTATGCGGCCTTTCTTGAATGATTTTTTCATGATTTCTCTCTTTGTTGCTGGAAAGGTTAAAAGTGTTTACCTATTTCAGCTGAAATTAATTGTCGTACTGCCGTTTGTATTTCTGGCTTACCTTTGGAAGCTGAGATAATTCTAGCTCAATTTTTATATAACAAAATTTCAGTTTGTCTGATCTAACCCTACAAACTTAAAACTTGAGTTAATGATGAGAGCCTTGGTGTTGGTCTTTAAAAGTGGTTTTCCATTATTTAGACAGAATAGATATCGTTGAGGCATAAAACCAAGATATGAATATCAGCACGATGGTTATCGGTTTGATGGTGATTGAGGCTTTCGACTGGAGTCGCTTTACTTCATCCGTTTATTGAATTAGCCGCGTATCTCACCTTTACTTTATTCTTGCGAGCAAGTCATCGCTTCAGTCACTGGTTTAAACCGATCACTTGCTTGAAAAAACGGCACCTGCGTTTTC
>NZ_JBNGCJ010000782.1:0-7026 GCF_049974785.1 Vibrio genomosp. F10 str. 9ZD137 | reverse complement strand
GATCGGCTTGCCCGTCAAAAAATGCACCCATCCCAGGCACAGTAAACCAACCAAATACGTCTATTCCTCGGCCATCTTCAGTAGAAATCAGATACCCCGAAGTAAAAATAACCAACAACAAACCGTACATTGCTCGATGAGCGAACTTAGCAGCAAGCTTCTCGAGCTTTGCCCCTTCAATCTCTGGCGATGTCGATAGTATCTTCCATATAAGACGTAAAGCGGTAAGCAGTACTAACAAAATTCCTGTCGATTTGTGCCAATGCGGTGCCAACCGATACCATTCGCTGTAATAGCTTAGATCAACCATCCAAATTCCAGCGGCAAACATGCCAATTACCGTAAGTGCTGACACCCAGTGAAAAAATCGGGCTGGTAGGTTGTATCCGTTTACATTACTACTCATTAATTGTTCCAGTCGTTTCGATAGTGAGAATGAGAATCTTATTTAATAACAATACGCACAATATTAGTTTGTTAATAGATTATTTACGAAATTTTACATACATAAAACCACACGTTACTGATTAACTTGTTCAAATATTTTGACCAAGATGCGTTGCCTAGCGTAATACTTATCATCAATGTCTAAAAATCGGACATTTTTTCCGACTCAAAGATATCATCGGCAATATCCATGACCTTTCGTTCAATTATGGCTTGAGCATCCTGTAGCCCTTTGTTGTAAAAGGCTGGGCCAAAGCGCTTACAGATATGATCAAACAGAAATTCAGCGTCAAATTGACCGAGTTCCAAATCACACTCGTTTTCTAAGTATCGTCGGAGATCTTCACTCATGGCGCTCTTTTGTTGATTGCTAAACTCTATTTCTGACATACATTGTCCTCTCACCTTTAAACAGACGCGATAACGGTAAAAACAGCACTTAAATACATAATAAAAAGCGCGGGGGATCATGAAGTTAAACAATTCTACACAGAACTAAATCATAGCTATGGTAACCTTTAGATACAATTAATTCTGGCCACCAATGTCTTGGGAGAACTTCAGGTGCTTTTAGATGTACTCATTCAGAGTGTTAATGAATTTCAAGCTGACTGCCTGAAATTATGTGAAAAACACTATCCAACAATCCACAATCAAGGGATGAGCCAACACCATCTTGGGTTAGCATTTTCACGTAGGCTGGCACGAACACTCAATGAATTTGGGCACCATTGTGACTACGGTTCGCTCGAATCGACTAAGAGTACTGACGCACCACACCACTATAGAGTGAGCTCAGATGTAGGGACAGTTTGGATTCTTACTCATCATATGGTCAGTGCGGGTAAGACATGCCGCCAAAAGCTCATGAAAGACATCGGTGAATGGCAGCAAGAATACGGATTCGCAATTCAACCCAACGATCTTTTGTTGTTGCTATCTGATCATTGGATCAGTCGTAGTAAACAAAGTCGAGAGTTGCTTCACTGGTGGACAGGTCAGCTTCCGGATGAAATCGACCAGTATAATGCTCAAGGAATCACGCTCTATGAAAGTGATTCCCAGCTAACATACCTTCTTGAGAGTCAATATAAGTTGAGCCCCTACTATATTAAGTTTTCTCACCCTCTCAAACATTCTAAAAACCAACAAATGGTCAGAAAGTACATTCAACTTTACGCAGTCATTCAATGGAACTGATCAAACCATCACGTTAGCCTGCGTCATTATTCTTTCATTTACTCCGACTACACTGAACGTTACATTCCTCTAATCAAACATCCAGTGAAAACACTGAAACGATATCAATATGAAAGATACGCTGTTCTTTGTAACCTTTCCTATCGAAGAGTACTCAAACAGAGTAACTACGGATTTTCACCCAAAGGCCAGCGGATCATCAATAATCGATTGGGCCAAACCTTTATACGAGTGCTTTGGCACCAAGACAATGAAGAAGTCATTATCGTCATTAAAGGCTCTCACAACTTGTGGGATTGGCTACTCACAAGTTCAATATGGTTTAAATCCTGTCACTGCTTTGGCTTGCCGTATTCTATTCACGCAGGGTTTCATTACCTTTTGTCTCAAGAAAGCCGCCCAAAATACAACCACGACTCCTTGGGACTCTCTGTTTTTGACCGACTATTTCTGATCATTAAACCGTTAATCCAACAAGGAAAGCGGGTATCAATAACCGGGCATTCTTCGGGGGGCGCGATTGGTTGTGTCATTGGAGACGCAATCGAAAAGAGGTTTCCTAAGTCCATTAAGCGTATTGTTACTTTTGGCCAGCCAGCGATTGGAGGTCATGATTTTTCGCATAATTATGCACTTCAACACAAAACTTATCGAGTCTGTTGCGATCTCGATATTGTGACCTTTCTGCCTCCAGTACCTTACTTTTATCAACACGTTGGTAAACAACTTTGGTTATATAATGGCAAGATATATGAGAACACGCCGACCCTATTACGCTTGGGACGGTCTATCACTTCCTGGGTACTGAGGCCTTTTACTTATCACCTAATGAGTAAATACATTCGTAATAAAGATTATTTTGACGAACGTTGAAAAATTTGAGTTCTGTCTGAATTTTTATATATTAAACGATAGAATTTGAGTCACGCTCTCATTTGTTCACTAAACCAGTGTATCTATCGCGTTCAATAATTATTATGCGATTACTCAATGAGTACATTCTCAGTAACTTTATAAAGGCTCTATGATTTTAACGACGAAAGCACAGTTTCTTCCTTTAATCTCCACGAATGAGAATGGTGAGTATGTGGCTCAATATTCTTGCTGGAGCTTAACCAGTGTTTTCCAACCGATCTTCGGTCGTAACAATCGCTTGGTCGGTGTCGAAGCTTTGATTCGCATCAATAACGACAAAGGGCAAGCGGTTCGGCCCGATCTGTTTTTCGGCTCAGATACTATTTCGACTAAAGATAAGATTAATGTCGATAAGTTGAGTCGAGTCATTCATATACGCAATTTTTCCATTTCTAAATATAAAGACTCATCGTTATTTTTAAATATTCTACCTAATGTCAGTGAGTACTTTGCTCTTGCCGACATTGAACATTGTCTCTTATCCAAACGGCTGAATGAGCTGGGCATTGATCGCTCTCAAATAGTGATGGAAATTATTGAGATTAATGCAAACAATGAGCTTTTATTCGTTGAAGCGATCAAAAAGCTCTCTTCTGCTGGATACCGTATTGCGATTGATGACTTTGGTGCATGTGCTTCCACTTCAGAAAGGGTGACTGATGTACATCCTGATATCGTTAAAATCGATAGAGAGTTATTATTAGCGTATATGGATGGTGACGCCAAGCGCCTTGATGAAGGGATTGCTCTAGCGCGCTCTATTGGCGCTGAGGTTATCATTGAAGGCATTGAAACCTACGAGCAGTTAGAAGCGATGACAAAACTTGATTTGGATATGTTTCAAGGCTTTTACCTAGCAACCCCCAAGCCGATTCGTACCAGCGTAAAGCATGTCATTTAATATACGCTTTTAGACCAAACAATTTCTATTGCTCGGCCTACTTTTCTCGATATCCATTCAAACTGCATTACTAACCAGATACACCGCATTACATCTTATCAATTACCCTGCCTATATCCTGAAATATCACCCGATCGTTCAAGATACAACACAGTCGCCGCGGTTCTAGAGGGTACTTTTAATTTTTTCAGTAAACTTTTCATGTGCACTTTAACTGTGGACTCTGAAATGAATAAACGATCCGCAATTTGTTTGTTTCTAAAACCTTTCGCTACTTCTTGCAGGATTTGTTTCTCTCTCGCGGTAAGTTGAGAGAAGATGTCTTCTTCGGAATTGCGGCTAGAAAGATACCTTACCACTTCATCACTGTAGGCTTTCTGGCCTGTCGAAGCTTGCTTTAACAAAGCGATCAACTCGTCAGGCTCTGTGTCTTTTAATAGATACCCATCGGCCCCTGCATTGATTATTGCTTCAATGTCAGAGCCATTATCCGAAACGGTTAAAATCACGATGACCGCTGTCGAACCGTCGGCTCTCAACGCTTTCAACGTATCTAATCCAGACATCCCTTTCATGTTCAAATCAAGTAAAATAAGATCGGGGTCAATTTCATGAGCTTTAGCGATAGCATCAGCGCCATTACTTGCTTCTGCGATGACATCGAACTCATCGTCAAAGCTCAGTAATTGACTGATTCCCCGACGCATTAACGGGTGATCATCCACCAGCATGACTTTACAATTTGTCAAAATTTATACCCTTAAGATCGTTGATAGGTAAGAACAACGGCACACCCTTTCGGGCGAATAGATCTGACTTCTAAATGACCATTAAGGCGAGAAGCCCGCTCATGCATAATGGCCATTCCATAATGATTTAATTTTTCGATATCTTTGTCGTAGCCAATCCCATCATCAGTAATAGATACCGTCACTGTGTTGTCTTGTTCTATACACTCCACGTCAATTTTGGTCGCGTGCGCATGCTTAATAGAATTTAGCGTCGCTTCACGTATCAATTGGATCAGATGCACTTGCTGATTAGCTTCTAGCTCAATCGTTGATAATTGGTTATCAAGATGAATCTTTGCGTCTGTTTGCTCACCAAGTTGAACCAACATTTCTTGTAAAGCAAGACCGAAGCTGCCTTCGTTGAGCGTCAACCGAAATGTCGTTAAAAGCTCTCTAAGCTGAGTATACGCCTCAGAAACCCCTGAGTGTAACTCACTGATCACTGCGTTTATTTTGTCAGTATGTGGGTTAGGATCTTGCTTAGCGAGTACTTTCTTCAATAGTGTGACCTGAATTTTGAGGTAAGACAGGGATTGAGCTAAAGAATCATGGAGTTCTCGAGCAATTGTCGCGCGCTCTTCCATAATAAGCAGCTGCTCAGATTGCTGCTGAGCCTGATTATAATAAATGGCTCGAGACAAGATATGTACGAAGTTATCAATTAAAGCTTGATCGGGACAAGGTAACTCACTTTGCCAATAAAAAGTGCCTAAATGAACACCATCTAACTGCAATGATTTTTGTTTACTGTCAGAACAGCTGATGTGTCCTACTTCCAACACATCATTTCTTTCACCGGGTTGGCTGATTTCTAATCTAACGCCCTTTATGCCCTCAACATTTGAGATTTGAAACAGTATCGCCTCAAAATTGTCATGGGTAATTCTTGAAGCGGTCAATTCTTGCGAAGATTTATACAATACTTCGAGCGACAAGTTGGCATGCTGCAATTTATGCGTTTTCTCGTTAACCGCCTTTTCTAACCCCTTATAAAGACTATCTAGATCAATCGCCATCTGGTTAAACGCGCGATTCAAAATACCCATTTCATTTGTTCTAGAACCATCAAGTAACACGTTAAAAGTGCGATTTTTTATCTGTTCACTTGCGCTGACTAATGAATGCAGTGGTCGAACAATTTCCTTGCGTACATATCGAACCACAAACACACTCACGAGAAAGATCGAGCTTAAGCCAAGCCCACCAACCCAAGCCAAAATAATCAGTTTACGCTCTGAGAATGTTTGTAATTTAAAGACAAAGTCATCAATTTGCGACACAAACTGTTCAAGCGCAATTGCATATTCTTTTTGATCATCACTGTTAAGAATGGTTTTTAGCTGGTGCCAACGGGAAATTAACCGATAGTAATCTTGGGTGATGTCGTCGGGCACATAAAATTTCTGCAACTGCTTCATCGACGAAGAATAAATAGAGCGCTCAAACTGATCGATGTGCGCTGAAAATTCATCAGAATCCGTTTCTATATCGTAACCTAATCGATAACTTTGCATTCTCATTGAACCCGCTACGTTGATCGCTTCAGCATCATTGATACTCGACGCTAAAGTAACAATCGCTAAATTGGTTGTCACTAACGATAAAAGAACAATCAACAACATGGACTTTGCGATTGTTTTTGTGACTGAATGCTTAACCCTTTTCGGCAAACCGGCTTCCTTTTGTCGTTAAAATGCTCAACCCTACTCTACCTGATTTGCTCACTGGTATAAATATGTGACCTAACGCCATGGGTTATATTGATCTAAAACATAAAAGCCCTCCAATTAACCCCTTATAGGTATTTATTCAACAGCCTCAAAAACTACAATTTATGTATAGATAAATACTGTTTGTTAACAGCAATAATGAACTACCTTTTCATAGGTGTTTGTAAATTTTAAGGCGTCAAGTGGTTAACCTTTCAAGAAGACGATTATTTTCCAGAGCATCAAGTGATGATGATTCACTTCGACTCCCCTGGTTAACCAGTGTCGATAGTTTTATTCAAGACTGTACACGCTGCGGCAAATGCGTTGAGGCATGTGAAAACAAGATCATTGAAAAAGGCGATGGTGGCTTCCCTACTGTCAATTTTTCTATCGATGAATGTACGTTTTGCTATCAATGTGCTGAAACCTGTCCTGAGCCCCTATTTGAACGTCAAGAGAGTACACCGTGGTTGGCCCAAATAACCATTAATAACCAATGTTTAGCGTACAACAACGTTGAATGCAGAAGTTGCAGTGATGTGTGTGACGCTATGGTCATAAAATTCAAACCAGAATTAGGAAAAGTAGCACAGCCCCAATTAAACCTTGATGAGTGTACCGGGTGTGGTGCCTGTGTGTCAGTTTGCCCAACCTCGGCCATCAAAGTAAGCAATGTCAAAAATAATGAGAGATAACTATGACATTAATTAAGGCACTAAATGAAGTGCACATTTCAAGTTTAGTGGTTCACGTTGCCCCTGTGCATATAGAAACCATTAAAACTCAGATCGCTGAGTTCAAGAACGCTGAAATTTATGGAGACAGCGCGGAAGGAAAAATTATCGTGGTTTTAGAAACTGAAAACCAAGGATTTGTAACAGATACCATCGACGCAATTAACAACTTACCAAACGTTCTGGGCACAGCATTGGTATATCACCAAATAGAACAAGACCTAGACGATATGGATATGGACACCGGAACTAACCATTCCCACACTGAGGGTGAAGTATGAAAATGACAAGACGCGCGTTTGTGAAGGCAAACGCAGCAGCATCAG
>NZ_JBNGCJ010000781.1:0-3818 GCF_049974785.1 Vibrio genomosp. F10 str. 9ZD137 | reverse complement strand
TCACACAAGGTTTGAATAATTCGGATGTTGGCCTGATGTGGAATAACCACATCAATGTCGTCAGTGGTCAATTGTGAATGATTCAGCACCTCATTCGATGCCGCACCCATTCCCTTCACTGCGCGCTTAAAAATATCTTTACCAATAAAGTTGAAATCCCAATAGCCGTTATCAGCGGCAAAACGGTCCATCGAAGTACCGAACTTAGGCACAGCTAAAATATCGCGACCCGCCGCATCACAGCCAATACGAGCTTGTTGCAGGCCCACTTTCTCTTCTGTTTTCGACAGAACAACCGCGCCAGAACCGTCTCCAAATAAAACAGCGGTATCACGCTTCGTCCAGTCAATAAAAAAGGACAGTCTCTCAGCACCAATGACCAAAGCATGGCGGTAATTTCCAGCTTGTATCAAACGCGTTGCGGTTTCTAAGCCGTACACAAATCCGGTACACGCCGCATTTAAGTCAAACGCTGCCGCCGCTTTAATGCCCAAGTTTTTAGAGACCAAGGACGCGGTATTGGGAATCAGTGAATCAGGAGAGCATGTCGCCACAATCACAACATCGATATCATTGGCTTCAAGCCCTGCACTAGCAAGAGCATGCTTGGCCGCAACGGTTGCCATATCAGAGGTGTTTACATGGCTAATACGTCGCTCTGCAATTCCGGTACGAGAGCGGATCCAATCATCGGATGTATCAAGAAAGGTACTGAGATCGTCGTTTGACAATACTGAAGGCGGTAGGCACTTTCCCCATCCGGTGATTTCTGCATAGAAGTTATTCATACGTAACCTATTGTTTATTCATGACATCAAGTACAACGATAAATCGGTACTAAAAATTACTGACGGTTTATTTGTCGTCTATTTTTGTCGCTTGTGGCGATTAGACGCGTTAGGCTTCGGTTTGTCCGGAACCGTTTTTCTTTCGTGTATTAAGTGGCGAATCGCGAGTATGGGGTGAGGTATGAGCATCTTTGGCCCTGAATAACGCATCACCAATCGCATTTGCTCCTTTTGTTTCGGCTTATAACAGTGAATGGGACATCGATTACACGTTGGTTTTTCTTGACCGTATGGGCATCGATCAAGTTTAGTTTCCGCGTAGTCCGCCAGTTCCTGGCATGCCTGACAAAGCGATGCCGCGCCATGATGATGCCGACAATAAATTAACAGCATCGAATGAACCGTTTTAAACTCAGTTAACAATGAATCGTTTAATAGATTGCTGTGCTCAAACGTCATAGCGACTCTCTGAATGCCGAATGGAAACTTGCCGTATCATCTGAAAAACTCTATTATCCCCCACCAAATGACACCTTATGGCATTATCGATGAATCGTAAAAAGAAAATTAATCAAATATTGAAAAAAAAGCAAAAGCAACACAATGCCAAACTGCACTCGAGCAATAAGCCTCGTTATATTTCTAAAGCTGAAAGAGCAAAAATGGAAGCAGAAGAGGCAAACAAAGCGTTAGAAAGCTCAGAATCCGTTCAAACAGAACAGGAACTGAGCGCAGATAAGGTAAGCGACAGCGCTGAGCAGCAGTAATTCATCGCCCTCTTCATTCGCTATCATGATTAGAGCAGAAGATCGTCATCGATTGGTATGAACTTGCTCGCGGATTCAATCAAATCTTGAGATGTTAAGCCCGGTACACCATACACTTCAACAGGCTTACTAAATCGAGATTTGATTCGATCAACCAACATAGAAAAGTCTCCATCACCCGACACCAAAATCACTCTGTCTACGGTGGATGCCAGCTCAAAAGCATCGAGGGCAATGCCCACATCCCAATCCCCTTTCGCACTGCCATCTTTACGTTGAATGAAAGGTTTTAAGCAAACGTTAAAACCAATACCTCGTAGAATATGATGAAACTGACGCTGTTTAGGATCTTTACTTGAGATTGCGTAGGCATTCGCTTGAGCAACGTGACAACCTGCTGTTGCTACATGCCAAAACTGGTTGTAGTCGAAGTTACGGCGATATTTATCACGAGTTGTGTAATACACATTTTGTACATCAACTAAAACCGCTATATTTTCCATGGAAGATCCGATTGGCTTAAAAACGGTCTTTATTCTATACCCTTGTCTCGTTGAAATAAAATCATAACCGCCTACCTATGCTCGCCATGCCATAAATTTACAACTCCGCCATCGTTCTCTAGATAAGAAAGACAACGAATCACTCATGAATTCCGTATCTAAGCGATCAGCAAGCGATTCAAACGCTAACCAAACGCATTACCCAAAAACACTAATCGAGCGATGATTCGACTATTTTGTCACAAATGTATTCGCCAATGGGAATCGCTGAGGTCGCCGCAGGGGAAGGCGCGTTACAGACATGCAAACTTCTTATACTGTTTGCAAATAAGAAATCATGGACCAGTGTTCCGTCAGACAATACAGCCTGTGCTCTCACTCCCGCAGGATAAGCCTGCAAGTCATCGAGTTCAATTGCTGGGCAGTATTTGTTCACTAATTTAAGGTAACCCGGCTTCCAAAACGAGTTTTTCCACTCCTTCAAACCTGTTCTTAGGTTCTTTTTCGTGACCTTCCAAAACCCTGAATAGCCCAGCATTTGCACGGTATCTTTAAAGCTAAAGTTAATGTTGCCATACCCTTCTCGCTTCCAACCTTGAACCGCATTTGGCCCAACCGTCACCGAACCATCAATCATGCGGGTTAAATGGACACCTAAAAAAGGCAAATCAGGGTCAGGAATTGGATAAATCAGATGGTTTACTACGTTATTGTGTTTTGGGGCGAGCTGATAATACTCTCCGCGGTAAGGAATGATTTGAAAGTCGCCAGCAATGTTAAGCATCTTCGTCATTCTGTCGGCCATTAAACCACTGCACGTCACCAAAAACTTGCCGACAAACGAAGTGTTAATACCATCTAAACGGGTATCAAGCTGAATATGAGACGTCGATTCATGCGCACCTATCACTTCGGTTTTAAGGCTGACTTCTCCTCCGAGAGCCATGAATTGCTCCACCATCTTTTGGGTTACTTGTCGGTAATCAACGATGCTGGTTGATTTCACCAAGATAGCACCTAACCCAACAATGTTAGGTTCAGCTTCGCTCAGTTGATTTTTATCGAGCAATTCCACATCGATCTGATTGGTTTTACAACGTGCATACAAATCCACCATACGATCAAGCTCTAGTGCAGAAGTCGCGACCAGTAACTTCCCACAGTTTTCAACCTTGATATCATGCTTAGCACAGAATGCCTTGGTCTGCTGTTCGCCTTTTTTACAAAACTCTGCTTTCAAACTGCCGGGGGCGTAATAGACACCCGCATGAATGACACCACTATTGTGCCCCGTTTGATGCTTCGCCCAACCACTTTCTTTCTCAATCAACAAGATGGATTTGTTTGGGAAACGACTTTTGAGTTGCCATGCTGTGGAAACGCCGACAATGCCACCGCCCACAACAAGATAATCATATTCTTTGCCCATCACTTAAACGGCCTTCTGGTTAGGAGTCATTGAGCTAAGTTGTTGCTTGTCATACAACCGCCCACTGTGAACAAAGATTGCGATAAATAGTCCACAAGCCACTAGGCGAATCCATAGAGAAATGTCAGCCCAGACTAGAACGATACCGACGATCACCAGAACAGCTCTTAACATCCAGTTCAGTTCACCTTCAAGATAGCCTTCTATCGCGCCAATGAACGCATAGGTGCCGATAATCGCGAAGAAACCGACAGTTAGCACGCTCGCGACATTCCAGCTGACTAAGCTGGTGTAGGCGATCAATAAAGGCACTAAAGATCGGAAGAGCGGT
>NZ_JBNGCJ010000780.1:0-2867 GCF_049974785.1 Vibrio genomosp. F10 str. 9ZD137 | reverse complement strand
ATTTAATACTATCAGCCACCTGTTTCGCGAGTTCTCGCGTTGGAACCAACACTAGGGCTGTAACATAATTCCCACCAGTATGGCCTTTATTGCTGCCAGAGGGCTTTCCAGCCTGCTTTTGAGTGAAGACATCTTGCAATATTGGCAGCGCAAAGCTTGCTGTTTTACCAGAGCCGGTATTTGCCCCCGCGATTAAATCGCGTCCTGCTAACACGCTTGGGATAGCTTGCGCTTGAATAGGCGTAGGAGATTGATATTCCATCTCAGTGAGTCGAGCAAGCAAGGGTTGAATAAGGCCAAGTTGGTTAAAGTTGGCTGGCGTTGTGGCTGTGGTCATTAAGTTAAGAGGCTCAGGCTAAAAATAGTAGCCGAGTATTTTAGCGTATTTATGCCTTGTTAAGTAGTGTCATGAACAAAAGAGTCATGCCGCCTTATGCGAGTAAGAAGCATGTAGGACGCGTGTAGGGTGTCGACATTCCCCAAAGTCTGTTTACTGAAAGGCTCAGAATCGATCGAAACAGGTGGAAATCACAGTGTTACTTAGACAAGATGCTTACAGTGAGAGGTTTGGCGAAGGGATAGGTAGATTGATTGTAATTAGAGAGTATAAAGATTCTGATGCGAGCGCATTATTCGAGATCGTTTTTAATACGGTCCGTGTTATCAATCGTCGTGATTATTCTCAAGCTCAAGTCGAGGCATGGGCACCTGATTCGCAGGAGCCAGCGAACTGGAAACAGAGAATGAAAAGTTTGACCCCCTTTGTGGCCGTGATGGATGATGTGATTGTCGGTTATGCGGATTTACAACCTTGTGGGCTCATTGATCATTTCTTTTGTCATCATGGATATCAAGGGCAAGGCGTCGGTAAAGCGTTAATGACTCATGTCCTCGCTTCGGGTAATCAACGTGGCGTTAGACGTTTTTATTCAAACGTTAGCATTACAGCACGTCCGTTTTATGAACGCTTTGGCTTCACGGTTATACAAGAGCAGTACGTGGAAATGAGGGGACAAAAGTTAAAGAACTTTGTGATGGAACACACTATTGATTAATGGCTCGCTTTAAGCGTGTTGCTTGTTAAGACATATATGAACTAAAAAGCTCGTCACGAATGGCGAGCTTTTTGTATGAATGACTGTATGAGTACGGAAGTGCTATTTCTTCATCATTTTTGCAAGATCAGCAAATGGGTTGTGCGTCGCAGTCTCATGATCGTCGAGTCTCGCTTCCGATTCCACGCCGTAACGGTCATGATCGGTGTATTTGGAGTGCTCATGATCATGACAGTAAAGGCATAATAACTCCCAGTTACTTCCGTCTTCTGGATTGTTTGTGTGATCATGATCTTTATGGTGAACGGTCAGCTCGCGAAGATTGGAATATACAAATTCCCGTGCGCAGTTACCACACACCCATGGGTAAAGTTTCAATGCTTTATCGCGGTAGCCACTTTCTTTACGTGCATATGCGGCGCTAGAGCCAGTGTAATCTGATGACATGTCCCATCCTATCTTGTTTTATATTACTTTTTTATATTACTTTTTTATATTACTTTTTTATATTGCTTTATTATGTAGCTTCGTATTTTGACCGAAATCTTATCGCATGAGTGTATCACAATTTTTTCAAAGCCCCATTTCCCTAATGGGTATCGATGGCTCGAAATTAGATCTAGACGACTGGTCTAATTTGATTTACAGTTGCGGTATGAATACAAAAACACACGATACACGACAGCATATTTTGGATGTCGGTTACCAGTTACTCGTCGCGAAAGGCTTCACCAGTGTTGGTTTGTCGACATTGTTAAAAACAGCCGATGTGCCGAAAGGTTCTTTTTATCACTACTTTAAGTCGAAAGAACAGTTTGGTGAGGCGTTAATCGAAGACTATTTTAGCCAGTATATTGAACGGATAAATCACCTATTAACGCACAGTGAAGGCAGTGGGCGACAAAGGCTACTGAGCTACTTTGATTTGTGGCTCAATGTGGAAGATGGTCGCTGTAACGCGTATAAATGCTTGGTGGTAAAACTCAGTGCTGAAGTCTCGGATTTATCCCCTTCAATGCGAGAAGCTTTATTACAAGGGGCGACTCAAGTGATCGCTGCTTTGGGTCAATGCATACAAAGTGGTATCGAAGATGGTTCAATTGATACTAGTGCTAATGGAATAGATAGCCATTCGATGGCTCAAACTCTTTATCATCAATGGCTTGGTGCAAGCTTAATGAGTAAGCTCACTCAGAACCAAGAAGGTCTTGAGCAAGCCATGACAATAACAAAACAGCTGTTGAAATAACCTTTCGACTAAAAAAAGAGAATGCCGCCTAAAATTTGGGCGGTATTTTTTGAAAATAACAATAGACGACTGGTCTAATTTGACCAGTTTATAATGACACAAAAGGAACAACCTATGACTCAACCTATTAACCGCCAAATCGTACTGGCTTCTCGTCCTGTTGGGGCACCTACTCAGCACGATTTTCGCATTGAAAATGCTGAAGTACCAACTATTGGTGAAGGTGAAATGTTACTTCGCAGCATTTACCTGTCTCTAGACCCTTACATGCGTGGACGCATGAGTGCGGCTAAATCTTATGCAGATCCTGTTGACATCGATGATGTCATGGTCGGCGCGACCGTGTGTCAGGTTGAGCAGTCAAACCATACTGACTTTCCAGTGGGTGAATGGGTTCTGGCGTACACCGGTTGGCAAGATTATGGGGTGTCGAATGGAGAAGGACTGATCAAATTGGGGCAAGATCCTCAACATCCTTCTTTTGCTTTAGGAATTATGGGCATGCCAGGCTTCACCGCTTATATGGGCCTACTAGATATTGGTCAACCTAAAGCGGGTGATAC
>NZ_JBNGCJ010000779.1:0-3963 GCF_049974785.1 Vibrio genomosp. F10 str. 9ZD137 | reverse complement strand
CCATAGATGCGCGTATCTATCATGAACAACGTAATGGCTATAATGACTTTGAGAGCCGTACAGGGCTAAAAGCGTTAAAAATTGATTCTAAAAATGTGGTTTGGAAACGCGTTCTAGACCATAACGATCGAGCGTTGCGTATGGTGACCGTAGGGATCAACGAAACCAACAAAACCATCAACGGGTTCGAACGTGAAGATGGGTTCGATATCTCTGCAGCTTCAGAGTTAATGGCGATTCTTGCGTTAGCTTCGAGCCTCAGCGATTTGCGATCCCGTATCGGCCGAGTTGTTGTCGCTTACAATATTTATGGTGACCCTGTCACAACTGAGGATTTACAAGTCGCTGGTGCTATGGCAGTAAGCATGAAGGATGCAATAGAGCCGACTCTAATGCAGACATTGGAGGGGGTTCCTACCCTTATCCATGCAGGCCCTTTTGCGAATATCGCGCATGGTAACTCATCCATTATCGCAGACAACATTGCCAGCAAGCTAGCCGAATTCACGGTAACTGAAGGCGGTTTCGGTTCAGATATGGGATTTGAAAAAGCATGCAATATCAAAGCACAAGAATCCGGCAAGGCCCCTGACTGCGCAGTTATCGTCGCGACATTGAGAGGGTTAAAAGCCAATTCAGGTCATTACGATTTAAAACCAGGTCAGTCAATTCCAGACTCTATTTTCAATGCCGATCCAGATGCTCTTATTGCCGGATTTGAAAATCTCAAGTGGCATATTAACAACGTCAATAAATATGGTGTTCCTGCTGTTGTTGCTATTAATCGCTTCCCGCAAGATTGTGAGCGTGAATTGCTGCAACTGAAAGAGATGATTGAATTGCTGCCAAATAATGTTGAAGTCGAGATAAGCGAAGGCTTTTCTGACGGTGGTAAAGGTACCGTGGCACTGGCACAAAAAGTAATTAAACAGTGTGATACTTCAGTAACGTTTACTCCCCTGTATACTCTTGACCAAACACTCGAAGAAAAACTCATGGCAGTCGCGGAATGTGGCTACGGCGCTAAGGGTATCACCATGAGCTATAAAGCGACCCAGCAACTCGCGCAGTTTAAAAAAGACGGTTACGATAACCTAGCAGTGTGTTTGGCTAAGTCTCCACTATCCATCTCTACCGATGGTTCGGTGAAAGGTGCTCCAGTTGGTTTCGATGTCCCTATTCGTGAACTAAAACTGTGTGCAGGTGCAGGGTTTGTTTATGCTTTGTGTGGCAATGTGATGACGATGCCTGGTCTACCCGATAAACCTGCATTTATGAACTTAGATTTAGACGACGACGGAAACATTACTGGACTGAGTTAACCTCGTGTGTGGTACAGCTTTTTCGGTGCACTCACTGGGTTTGTCACTCTGTGATTAGACGACCTAGCTCAAACTCCCTAACTCAAACTCCCTACGTAAAAAGCGAGACGGTTCCGTTTCGCTTTTTCTTTGTCTCAATTTTTATTCAATGTCACTTGCTCTATTCTGTTTGGTCTATTTCATTATCTAACAGGCTATGTGAAATTTATTTGCGAGCAAACCGTTCTCTTTAAAGTAACTAATTAGAGGGAATATTATGCTTAAGCAATCTCGTTATACACTCATACTTGCTGCTTTTGGGCTACTTGTCATCTCGGCTCTTTTTCCCGCGCAGTCATCTTCAGAGGTGCAACCTGCAGGTAAAGTCGATGTCGCGACATTAGCTGGTGGGTGTTTTTGGTGTACCGAATCCGACCTAGAGGCTTTAGATGGGGTCATCGACGTTGTGTCTGGTTATGCCGGGGGCAAACTTGAAAACCCAACCTACAAACAAGTCGCTTCTGGTAAAACAGACCACATCGAAGTGATATCGGTATCGTTTGATCCTGACCGGGTTAGCTACGAAGCGGTCCTAGACCAGTTGTTGCGCCATATCGACCCCACTGATGACAAGGGATCGTTTGTCGATAGAGGGCCACATTATCGCCCTGCTATCTTCTTCCATAACACAGAGCAGAAAAACATTGCGACAGCGTTTTTAACAGAAGTGGATGCACTGGGTGTCTTTGGTAAACCGCTCAAAGTCGAACTGATTGAGTTTGAGTCATTTTGGCCAGCTGAGGATTATCACCAAGACTATTACAAGCGCAATAAAGTGCGTTATAAGTATTACCGCTACAACTCTGGTCGCGACCAGTATTTGGACAAAATCTTCGGGGACGAACGTATCGACTCTCCGGTCACTCTTAGAGAGATGATTGACGCTAAAACGCGTCTAGACAATGTTAAAGCGTACAGCAAACCTAGCGATGCTGAAATAAAACAGCGTCTGACAGAGATTCAATATTACGTCACACAAAAAGATGGGACAGAACTCGCATTTGACAATGAATATTGGGACAACAAAGAAGCAGGTATTTACGTTGATATCGTTTCTGGCGAGCCACTATTTTCGTCAACCGACAAATACAAATCAGGGACAGGTTGGCCGAGTTTTACCAAGCCTATTAACGGGGCCTACATAGAAGAGCATACTGACCATAAACTGTTTTATCCAAGGACTGAAGTGAGAAGCCGGTTTGGCGACTCACACTTAGGTCATGTGTTCAAAGACGGCCCAGCACCAACAGGGCTACGATACTGCATGAACTCTGCCGCCCTTCGCTTCATTCCTGTTGAAAACATGAATAATGAAGGGTACGAGGAGTATTTGTATTTGTTTAACGGATAGCATGAGTTGGTTGAAGCTTAGTCTGATCAAAAAGCAGACACAAAAAAGCCGATCTGGTGGTAACAGATCGGCTTTTTGTTGGAAAGTAATAGTCAATGAGGCACTTTCTCTATGACATGCACTTTCCACCAGACGCCTCGCAATCACATGGCTTACACGCACATAACTGCAATGGCATAACGGGTATTATTTCATGATGCGCGCTTTGAACTGACGGCCTTTAATCTTGCCTGTTTGAATCTGCTTTAGAGCCACTTTCGCAACACTCTTTTCAACAGCAATATACGTCACCATTGCTAATGAATTGATCTTACCGATTTTTTTGCCATCGATTCCAGCTTGCTTGGTTAAGGCACCAAGGATATCACCAGGACGAAGCTTCATTTTCTTACCGCCAAGGATCTGAATTGTCGTCATTGGCGCTTCCATCGGCTCCTGTTTACCTCTTTCAGGTAATGTAGATGGCTTAATTTCGATATCCATGTATTCGTCGATAAGCGCGACACGTTGCATTTCTCTGTCACTAAAGAAGCTAAAGGCATTCCCTTTCTCCCCCGCTCTCCCTGTACGACCTATACGGTGGACATGAACTTCTGGGTCGCGTGATAGCTCAAAGTTAAAGACTGCATCTAGGTTATCAACATCAAGTCCACGAGCCGCAACATCCGTTGCAACAAGAATAGAAATACTCTTGTTAGCAAACATAGTCAGAGCCTGATCACGTTCACGTTGTTCCATATCGCCATGCAACTCTGTCACACTAAACCCGCGGTGTTGTAGCTCGTCGGTGACGTTTTGAACTTCTTTCTTCGTATTACAGAACACGACTGAAGATTCAGGTTGGAAATTGAGAAGCAACGTTTCAAGTGCGTCATCACGATCTTCTTGACAAGACACTTTGTAAAAATGTTGTTTGATCGTTGATGTTTGATGGGTCGACTCGACTTTCACCATTTCCGGTTTTTCCATGATTCGAGCAGCAACCGTTTTAATTTCTTTCGGGAAAGTCGCACTGAATAACAGGGTTTGACGCTGCTTCGGTGCTTGGTCGATAATGGCATCGAGAGCATCCTCGAAACCCATATCTAGCATGCGGTCAGCTTCATCAAGAACCAGCGTATTCAGTTCATCTAGATTGATGCGATCTCGTGACAGGTGATCCAGAATTCGCCCTGGTGTGCCTACTAAAATGTGCGCACCATGTTCTAAGGAACCGATTTGTGGACCCATTGGCATACCGCCACACAGCGT
>NZ_JBNGCJ010000778.1:0-2336 GCF_049974785.1 Vibrio genomosp. F10 str. 9ZD137 | reverse complement strand
ACCGCTCTTCCGATCTCAACGCTGAAACCAAAGACAAAGATTTTGCAGGTATGGTCGCTGATCTAAACACGGCTTCTGCAGGTGATGTGGTTCTGCTTCATGGGTGCTGCCATAACCCAACGGGTATTGACCCAACAGAAGATGAGTGGGAAGTATTGGCTAAACTGATTGCAGACAAAGGTTTGCTGCCGATGTTTGATTTTGCTTACCAAGGTTTTGCTAAAGGCGTTGAAGACGATGCGATTGGTCTGCGTACTTTTGCTAAATACAACAACGAAATTCTCGTTGCGAGCTCATTTTCTAAGAATTTCGGTCTATACAATGAACGTGTTGGTGCTTTCACTTTGGTTTCTGAATCGGCTGCTGTCTCTGAAACCGCATTTTCTCAAGTAAAAGCCATCATTCGTTCTATTTACTCAAACCCACCAGCTCATGGTAGTGCCGTTGTTACTCACATTCTGAATAACACTGAACTTCGTGCAGAATGGGAGCAAGAAGTTGCCGAAATGCGAGATCGTATCCAAGAGATGCGTGAGCTATTCGTTGCGACACTGAAAGCGGAAGGCGTTAACTCTGACTTTAGCTTTATCGAGCGCCAAAATGGTATGTTCTCATTCTCTGGCCTATCTAAAGAGCAAGTGACTCGCTTAAAAGAAGAATTTGCGATCTATATTGTTGGATCAGGCCGAATCAGCGTTGCTGGTATGACAAAATCTAACATGGGACCACTTTGTAAAGGCATTGCAGCCGTTCTTTAATGTTGCTTTGTTTTTTCCAGTAAAAATGGCTTGTACCGAATAAAAGCCATCCCTACTGATTTCTCAATGAGTAAGGCCGATACAAAAAAGAGTCAGCATAATTGCTGACTCTTTTTATATCTGGAATTTCGTCACTAGGACACTTAATGATACGTTCAGCCTAACACTGGCGTTAGAAGTACAGTATAAATTCTTCTTGCTGCTGGCTAGTAACAGCAAACTGGCATTGCTGCTGTATCGCCTCAATTTGCTCTTTTTCTAAAGAGTAAGGCATCACGACTTTAAGTTGATCTATCCCCTCTTCTTTGGCCAATTCGACCAGTGTCAACAAATTAACTTCATCGCTATAGCTTGGAGATAAGGATTGTAATGCAGACGCCCACAAGCGTTCCTCGACAGACATCCGTGGTTTGTCTGTGCCACTCAGTTTCTGAGTCAATGTCGGAGCGAGCGCCCTTAAAGCTTCAACGAACGTCCATGTTTTCGTGCATGACGCGCCAAGAAAAGACGTATAGTCAAAAACTATGCACTGTTCTTCCTGTTTATCCATTGCATTCTCATTCAGTTAACCGCTCTGTGTTTACTTAATATCATGCAACAACCTGACTATATCAATAGGATATAAAGGAATGGTCTGTTATAGCCAAAACAAAGGACAAATGGCTATATAAAAACCAACTATGTAACAAATGATGTACATGAAACAATCAAGTCACACCCTAATAGTTAATATTTTCCAACCTAAATTAAAGTGCCTGAATAATGATAGATCACTTAGTATCAATGCTAATGGTTAATGCGAGGCATCACTAGCAATATAGGAAACTGATACGAGTGTTGTAGGAAGGAAGTTTGAATCGAGTCAATTCGAAGCGATTGCATGATGCCCCGTAGGAAAAGACATGAATGGCCTAAAATACTCATGTTATTCAAATAAACACATTTGTATCAATATTTTCCATTAACATGGTTGAATTCGCGAGTCAGCATCCAGTGTTCTATTTACAATAAGATAACTTAACCCTATCATTTTGTAGTCCCTCCACCCTACAATAGGCACATAATGAAAATCGATAAACGCCCCCTCTATATTACCTACGCTGGGCCAGCGCTTCTTAGTACGCCATTACTCAATAAAGGCAGTGCATTTACTGCGAGCGAACGAAGCTCTTTTAACCTTGAGGGGCTTCTTCCTGAAAGTACTGAAACCATTCAAGAACAAGTTGAACGTGCCTATCAGCAGTACACCAGTTTTGAAAGTGATATGGATAAGCATATCTACCTTCGTAACATCCAAGACACCAATGAAACGCTCTTTTACCGATTGGTTCAAAACCACATATCCGAGATGATGCCCATCATCTATACGCCGACGGTCGGTGCTGCCTGTGAAAATTTCTCGAATATTTACCGTCGTGGTCGCGGGCTCTTTATCTCCTACGCCAACCGAGACCGCATTGATGACCTTCTTAACAACGCGACCAACCACAACGTAAAAGTCATTGTGGTGACTGATGGAGAGCGCATTCTTGGTCTAGGAGATCAGGGCATTGGAGGGATGAGATCGGAAGAGCGGTT
>NZ_JBNGCJ010000777.1:0-1176 GCF_049974785.1 Vibrio genomosp. F10 str. 9ZD137 | reverse complement strand
TAACCCTTGCACCACCGAGGCGCTGTCAAAATGCCTGAAAATGGTGAGGGCAGCGTTGTGATTACTGCCATCACCTTGCCAAAGGATATCGGTGGTTAAGTACTCACCCTGATTGAACCAATCGTTAATGAATGTTGATTTTGCTTCTAAATAGCGAGCTTGTTGACGTGAGTATTTTACCCAACTGACAACAGGGACAGTTGTGCTATCAAGTTCAGAGGGAAGCCTCAAATTATTTACTTGAGACTGATAGAATTCGTTTATTTCAGGAAGATTAGATTTATCAGGGTCAATAAACATCACCCAGAAACGATCGTTAATCACGTTGAGTGCGAGCTGACCACGACAAACGGGACCTTTTATAAACGCGCCGATGGTGTTTTTAGCGGTATCGACCATGAATTTAAATCGTGAACGAACCGGCAAATCAAAAAAAGCGGTCAGAGGATTGGCGGCGACACCGATTTGGTAAGTAGGTAGACTAGTGACGGTGTAACTCTCGTCTACGAACCATGCTTGCCAATCTTGCATACGAGTGTTGTTCAATTCAAAGGGTAAGTGGGTTTTGCTTACGGTCGTCCCTTGCTCTGGAATTAATCGATAGTAAACACGCTCAACCCCTGGGTTATCATAAGGCCTGCGAGTGACTATACGTTGAACGGCCTCTCCTGGTGGCGTCGAGGATCGCACCAGATTAAAGTAACGAGGGCCACCGGTGAGCTCTGAAAAATAAAGATGGGAAAGAAAAAGGTGTTCATAAATGTACCGAGCCGAGAGCTGGCTTTTCAGATCATCCTTGTTTAGAAAGGTTTCATATTCCGCTATCTTACTCAGTTCCGCCTTAGACAAAGGAAGAGGGGCATTCATGATTGAGCCGTTCTCAACCCATGCCATCAGTGTGCTGTATTCGTGACTACTGATATTAGGGAGTCCGTAAGGCATTCCCCAGGTAGGGAAATCTTGCTCATAGTTATCGAACTCTTCAATAGAAGGGCACTCCTGCAATCGATCAATGGCAAAATCAAATCCCTCCAACTGCTTTTGATCGGGCAGAGGGTGATTTTCTTTTTGCATCAGCATACGAGAAATCAAACTGGCTTGAATATTCGCCGTGGGGGTTTGAGCACGCTCATTGAGTATCGGATGAAAATTGAAAGCTCGCCATTGCTCGGTTGA
>NZ_JBNGCJ010000776.1:0-6536 GCF_049974785.1 Vibrio genomosp. F10 str. 9ZD137 | reverse complement strand
GATGGCCCGACAAAAGAAGCTGATATACATAATATTAGAGTCACGCACCGAGACAAAACCTACTCCAAAGTCAGTAAGCTCAATCTATCACTCTATTTTGAAACGGGAGACGAAAACTTATTACCGACCGTGACCATGGGCGATACGATTTATATTCCAGAAAAAAACAAGAATTGGTTAGATCGCTCGAAAGAGTCAACCATACGTGTGCTTGGTGCGGTCAATAAACCCGGTCGTTATGTTTTTGACGACAACATGACCATCTTAGATATCCTTGCAGAAGCTGGTGGTCCAAGTGATAACGCTTATGTTGAAAAGATTTCTGTCGTCAATATGTCTTGCTGTCAGGGACAGGCTAGAACATTTGATCTGATTGAGTTCAGCCGTACCGCCAATATAAGACAGCTTCCTGTTTTGCGTGCTGGTGACACCATTTTTATCCCAGACCAGAGTGAAAGCTTCATGGAAAAGGCCCGTGTAGGTCTAACCGATATACTCCGCCTAACCACTACGATTGTACTAATAGGAGCGCTCTAATGGCTATTCCTGCGACCCATGCTGAAATTGAACAAATTTATTTGTCTGCAGAACTTTCTGGGTGCAAATCACTGTGCATCACCGCTTGCCAATCGCTAGATGGCGTCACTTCAGTCGCTAGTGCTTTGACTGAACGATATATGCTAGCAGGACATAACGCATTATTGGTCGACTTAAACATGTTTAATCCCGCCTTTAAAGAGCTCACCATAAGCCCAGAAGGGAATACGCAGTTGATAGAACATGTCGACAGCCATCGATTGTTCACCGGTGTCGCGATACCGAGCGATCAATCCACACAACTTGCGTATAAAGATCCGACCTTTATGAGCCACGCAGTAAAAAAATGGCAGGGTCAATTTGATCGAGTGATCATCGATACCTCTCCGTTATTACAAATTAACCGTGGCAATATACCCGCACAGAGTGTCGCCAGTGCCTGTGACAAAACGATCCTGGTAGTAAAAGGAGGCAGTACCACTTCATCTCATATCAAAAAAGCGGTCGAACTCTTGAGCAGTGATCAAATAGATTTGCTCGGCACCGTGCTCAATGTAAAAGATCAACCGACTTTAAGTGCCGAAATTATTCGCGAGCTAAGACGCATTCCTTTCCTCCCCAACAAGCTTAGAGTCAAACTCGAAAATTGGCTGAGCCGAAATGAATTTTTGTCATTATCTGCCTGACTTTAATCCTCACTCTATCTCTTCAATCTTTGTTTAGGTTTAATCTAGAATAGTTCGGCGTTACTTTCTTGCTTCTTGCTTCACCCTATCGTTATAAGTGAATAAGTGAATTTATCGCAGCTTATTGATAAATTGAGCTTATTCACATCACAAAATCGCTATTCATTCACCTCTGCGTTGCCAAAATATCAGAATTTTTTTCATACTGGACTATCATTTTAATAATGAATAAGTGAATGCTGACCAGAGAGAAATTAACCATTGAGCGTATCAAGTGAACTACCCGAATCTATCTCTAAGTACGTTGATGAATCGATATTGAATCAAATGATTGCTGACACCAGCGCAGACGTCATACCGATCTTAATCGATCATTATGTTGAAGAATCTGCGCTTCGGTTAAGCAACATCACCGAGGCAATGAACAGCAAAAATATGGAACAGCTTGAATTTGAAACACACACATTAGGAAGCGCGGCTTTCGCCCTGGGTAACCGCGCGCTTGCAGAACTCGCTAGAGAAATTGAAAAGCAGTGCTTACACAAGCAATTTGACGTTGCGCTTGATCGTATCCCACTGCTGCTGTCTTTGGCCAAACGTTCTATTGACGCCTTGGTCATGAGAAAAGATTTAGGATTTGTAGACGCTTAGATTATTAGACGAGTTTGATTGCCCTTATTCATTTTCCAACTTATAGATGTGTTCATTCTATAAAGCGTATCTCTATATTAGTTAAAAGGACGTAGCAGATGAGACCCAAAGTACTACTCGTAGAAGATTCAACATCGCTTGCTGTGCTTTATAAGCAATACGTCAAAGATGAACCTTATGACCTATTTCATGTTGAAACAGGCAAAGAAGCCATCGCGTTTATAGAACGTAATGTGCCAGAGCTTATTATTTTGGATTTAAAACTCCCCGATATGTCGGGTGAAGATATACTGGACTGGATTGGTGAAAACCAAATTCAAACCTCCGCTGTCATTGCAACGGCTCATGGTTCGGTTGACATTGCCGTCGGTCTCATTCAGAAAGGGGCGAAAGATTTTCTAGAAAAACCCATCAAAGCCGATCGCTTAAAAACGTCCATTTCACTGCACTTGAAGCAGGCAAAGCTTGAGCACCTTGTTGAAGATATTGAAGCAAGATTCGATCGTAACCGATTCCACGGTTTCTTGGGTGGATGCCTTTCCATGCAAGCGGTTTACAAGATTATCGACTCCGTTGCCCCCACCACGGCAAGTGTTTTTATTCACGGTGAAAGCGGGACCGGGAAAGAAGTTTGCGCAGAAGCGATTCATAAAGAAAGCCAACGTTCAAAAATGCCATTTGTCGCTATTAACTGTGGCGCAATACCTAAAGACTTGATGGAAAGTGAAGTCTTCGGCCATGTTAAAGGCGCCTTCACCGGAGCGACGAGTGATAGAAAAGGCGCGGCGTCAATGGCAGATGGCGGCACATTGTTTCTTGATGAGTTGTGCGAAATGGACTTGGACATGCAGAAGAAGCTTTTGCGCTTTTTGCAAACAGGCACATTTACTCCACTCGGTGCGACAAAGGAGGTCAAAGTTAATGTACGGATCTTATGTGCAACGAATCGAGATCCACTTCTTGAAGTTGAGGAGGGTCGATTCAGAGAAGATCTTTACTACCGAGTGCATGTCGTCCCGATTGAAATGCCGCCTTTGCGTGAGCGTGAAAATGACATCGTTATCCTCGCCAATCATTTCCTGAAAGTCTATGCGAAAGAAGACCGTAAAAAGTTTACTGGTATCAACAAAGATGCAGAACTGCTGCTTAAGAAATATCAGTGGCCGGGAAATGTTAGGCAACTGCAGAATATCATTCGTAATATTGTGGTCTTGAACGACGAAGCCAAGTTATCCGTCGATCACCTACCCGCTCAAATTCTGGCAACTAAACAATTGGCCACTAAACAAACCGCTAAGCATGTTCCCAACCACACACATAAAGACGCCTCATCGCCCAGTCATGAGAGAAGAACAGAGGAGGTAGCTCTAGTATCCGCTCCCTCGCCTGCGCAGGATGCTTTGATGGCGTCCCATGACAGTCAGGAATCGACTGCGTCTAAAGCATCCGCCATTAGACCCATGTGGCAAATAGAACGCGAGACCATCCAAAATGCAATAGATTATTGTGATGGAAACGTCCTAAGCGCGGCCGTACTGTTAGAGCTAAGCCCGTCTACGGTCTATCGCAAGAAGCAAGCTTGGGAATCGGATGATGAACACAGCACTGCCTGAACCACTCGACGATAAAAGGGTTTGGCTTATCATCGATAGCCTGACATTTGGCGGTATCGAAACCCATGTTTTTGAACTTGCCAAAGGATTAAAGGTATTCGATGTTAACGTTACCGTGGTGTTTGTTGCCCATTATGGACAGCCCGCTCTTCTCTCTGAAAAGCTAGAGCAAGCGTCGATACCTTTTTTTTACTTAAACCATGCCTTTCCTGCGCGTAGTACATTCCAATCACTGACGTCCGCAATAGTGTTTCACAAACCTATTCTTATCCACGCGCATGGTTACAAAGCAAGTATCTACACTCGACTGGCGCGCTTTGCCACTCCAAAAGTATCATTCAGACACATTTCTACTTATCACGCAGGGGAAACACCAAAGGGTCGAGTGAAAATCTATGACTTTGTTGATCGGTACACCTCGATGTTGTCTCACGCCTGTTTATCAGTCAGTGATTTAATAAAGAAAAAAATCCCAACCCCCACTTTTACTCTCAATAACTTTATCGATACGGCCGATGTCTCACAATCTAAGGGCTCTGAAATCGCGTTTGTTGGACGCATGAGTAGTGAAAAAGCCCCCGATCGCTTTTTAGACTTGTCCTATCAAAACCCTCAATATCACTTTCATTGTTATGGCAGCGGCCCGATGGAAACCGAGCTAAAAAGTCGTGCGCCCGCTAATCTTGTCTTTCACGGACACCAGACCAACATGGATTCGATTTGGCAAAACATTGAACTTCTTGTGATTCCATCCCGATATGAAGGATTGCCCATGGCCGCACTAGAAGCCATGGCCCGAGGCATACCTATTCTTTGTACCAATGTGGGAGACTTGAACAAACTGATTGAGCACGATATCAATGGGTTCATAACGAATAACGAGGCCGAACTCAATCAGTACCTGGCATTGTGGATCTCAAAGAGCGAGTCCGAAAGAGCATCTATGAAGGTGGCCGCGATACATAAAGTAGTCGATCAATATTCAACCCACAGCGTTCTTCCTCAGATATTAGCCATTTATCAAATATGATTCTCAAATTGAGAAACACGAACCCTCACAACGCCATAATATAAAATATAGCTATATATCAATGACATGTGATGGCATTCTTCATGGCACATCAATTGCAATAACCCCTTGTAAGAGAAAAAGTAACTTCTCGCTGAGATAAGGGGCCGAATATGAAACTAGCAAAAAACATACTCTTTGTTCATTGCGGAAACGATGACCATAAAGGCAATGAAAACAGCCTGCTTGGTATCATCGCAAACATCGATCGCGCTCGTTTTACCCCATTTATTTTGACAAACAGCTCGTTACTTCACGAAAAAATGCGCCAGATGGGTATTCATAGTGAACTGGAGCCTTTTTCAATACTGCTTGGCTGGTCAAGCCCACGGTTCAACATTCGTCAGTGGTTGACGCAAGTTAAATACGCAAAAGCCTACATCGCTAAAGCTAATATTGATTTAATTCATGTAAACAGCGGAGCGCCTTGTCAGTGGATGTATACGGTTGCCAAAGTCACGAATACGCCAATGATTACTCAATTACACTCTGACTACTCTGCACGCGAACGTATCACGTTAGGTCTCCATCACTCGCCTAGAATCATTGCAGTCAGCAAATCAATCACACACCAACTCATCAAAGAAGGTTACCCGCAAGCGCGTTTATCCATTGTTCCTAACGGAATCGATGTGGATCGGCTTGAAAAACAAGGCGCGGTAGACATAAAAGCCCAACTCGATATTGGTGATGATGCTTTTACCTTTGTCACCGTGTGTTCTCTGGTTCACCGAAAAGGGGTCGACCGCCTACTTCTTGCGATGCGTCACTTGGTTATGGAATACCCACACGTTCACCTGGTTGTTATTGGTAATGGGCCTCAAAGAGAGCAATTAGAGCAACAAACTGACTACTTATACCTGTCGGATAATGTTCATTTTGTTGGCGAGCAACGTTACGTACAAAGTTGGTTAAAAGGTGGCAATGCCTTTGTGAGTGGCGCTCGTAAGGAGGCATTCAGTCTCGCGATTGCTGAAGCTGCTCTTGCTGGGCTTCCTATCATCGCGCCTTATGAAGGGGGGGTTCCTGAAATACTGGAACATAAAAAAACCGCCATTTTTTATAAAAACACCAGTGGCACGTGCCCAATACTGAATGCGATGCGAGCGGTGGTTAAAAATCCCAAAAGTGCACAGGCCATTGGACTTCATGCTAAAGAACACATTTTGAATAACCATACCGCTGTTCAAAATATTAGAGCGATCGAGAAAATATACACAAAAGCGATGGCCGACAATACGAACGACACTGTAAATCTCGTCGCTCCTAGTTGGGTATCGCTCAACCCAATCAAGACCTTTCTAGCGGATCGTTTTGCATAATAACGTGATGATAAATAAACAGAATAAAAACCAGACAAACACGCATGAAATGAAAATGTTATTTGGCGCACTAAACGCTCTTTTATAAAAAAGAGCGTAATCACAAAGGCGAACATTATGATCATTGATAGACTTCCCAGTTCCCTAAAAAACATGCTGACGTATGCGGTAAGTATTTTTTTAGTCAAAGGCATTTCATTGATCATGCTGCCGATCATGGCTCAGTTTTTGTCTCCAGCACAGCTCGGAAAACTCGAGTTACTGGCGACCACCACGGTATTTCTGAGCTTATTGGTTGGCTTGGCGATGCATGAAAACCTCTATCGTTTCGTCGGCGAACTGAAATGCAAAGTCGAGCAATTTAACAAGGTGAGCCAGCTTTATACGTACGCGGTAATGCTGTCGCTCATGGTCGGTTCTATCGTCACCATTGTTCTATTTTTACTTCCCCCTCTTCAATCGGTGTTTACTGTCCTCGATATTGCGCTTTTGTGCACGGTGCTTGGCTTTGAGAGTGCGCTAGGGATAAGTATGGCGTGGTTGCGTTTTAAAGACCGAGCGACCTCATTCCTAGTGATCAGCGTGGTTAGCACGATATTTCAAGTGTCAGCCATTGTCGTCGTTCTGTATATCGCCCCGGTTGTTACCTATATTTATG
>NZ_JBNGCJ010000775.1:0-1326 GCF_049974785.1 Vibrio genomosp. F10 str. 9ZD137 | reverse complement strand
GGCTCTCGACAGAATCTAGAACAGCTCGTCACGATTAGAACCAACGACCAATACGTTCAAGGTTTATAATGAAATAGGCGGTTCACTAGAAAGGCCGCTAATTTAGTGGCCTTTTTCATCACAAACAGATGCTGATTCTTTTTTACATTCTAGCTTGAGATTCTTCAACTAAGACATGTGCTTGAACTGTAACTCAACCAATCGTTGATACAACTCACAGCTGTTTAGTAATGATTGGTGATCCCCAACATTGACTAATCGCCCTTGGTCGAGCACTGCTATTTGGTCGGCATGCTTAATTGTCGATAATCGATGAGCAATAATGAGCGTCGTTCTTCCACGCATCAACTCTTTCAACGCTTGCTGCACATGATGCTCACTTTCGCTGTCTAGTGCGCTCGTCGCCTCGTCTAGCAATAGAATGTTAGGATCTTTTAAGATCGCACGCGCAATAGCAATCCGCTGTTTTTGTCCACCCGATAAACGTACTCCTCTTTCACCAAGAAAGCTTTGATACCCCTGAGGCAAATTCATAATAAATTCATGCGCATGGGCTTTTTTCGCCGCGTCGATCACTTGTTCATCAGTGGCATCGGGGTTGCCGTAACGAATATTATGAAATACATCGTGGCTAAATAACGCAGGCTGTTGAGGAACCAGTGCCATTTGTTGACGTAGCTCATAAGGATCAAACTCACGTAGGTCGATACCGCCAAGAGTGACCAGACCTTTCTGTGGATCGTAAAACCGTTGAAGAAGCTCAAACAGCGTGGTTTTACCCGCTCCTGATGGCCCGACAAGCGCTAAAACCTTACCTTCCTCTGCCCTTAGAACAAGGTTATCGGTGGCTGCTTGGTCAGGTCTTGACGGGTAGTGAAAAGTGACATTCTCAAATACCACTTCGGCTGGTAAGCTAACTGGTGACCGAGTATTACGATTAGGCGCGACAATATTGCTTTCCACTTGAAGCAGTTCGATCAACCTTTCTGTTGCGCCCGCTGCCCGTTGGAGTTCGCCTAGCACTTCTGAGATTGTCCCCAGAGATGAGGCAACCATAATGGCATAAAAGACAAAAGCCCCGAGATCCCCCGCTGACATATTACCGTTGATGACATCACTTCCACCTACCCAAAGCATCCCTGCGATCGCACTGAATACAATCACAATAACGCCCGAAATTAAGATAGCGCGCTGTTTTACTCGTTGGCGACCAATTTCAAATGCTTTTTCCACTTCAATCGAGAACGCTTTCTTTTCTTGCTCTTCGTGGCTGTAGCTTTGAACGGTTTTGATATGTTCAATGGCTTCACCGGCGTAGCTGCCTAC
>NZ_JBNGCJ010000774.1:0-1540 GCF_049974785.1 Vibrio genomosp. F10 str. 9ZD137 | reverse complement strand
CCGCTCTTCCGATCTACAAGGTAACCATCAAAAATATCGGCGATTTTCTCCACCAATTGATAGAGCTTTGAATTGTCTTCATCATCGTTAAGATAGCGAGCAAGGGGTTCAAAATGCTCATGCTCTAACATCGAAGGAAGCAAGTGCATTAATTTCCACGTCATCCCCTCTTTATTGAAAGCACTGCGTTTGGGAACATCGGGCAAAATCTGCGTGAACAATTCCCAGATAAAAGTCGCAGGTAATGGAAATTCGAGGTTTGCAGCAATGCCAAACTCGTTCGCCAGCTCCATTTTCAACCATTGAGACATGCCGGGGCTTTGAACCAGAATCTGTTCTTTTTCAAACGGGTTTTCTAATGGGTTTTGACGAACAAGCTCGACTAAAAGAGACTTGAGAATATCGATTTGATTGGAGTGATAGACGGTAAACAAAATACGCTCATACTATTCTTGCCGCAGATAGAATGAGATTAGCATAGGGACACATAATTCGAGAGTGTTATAAGCACATGATTACAATAAACATGACGAGGTGTTCAAACTGTTCACAAGACATCTCAAAAATGGACAAAAGGAATAAAAAACACCCACCGTACTGACTGACATAGCAAGGTGGGTGTCGATTTTAATGAAGAAATTTTTCGATCTCACGGTCGGTTGCAACTCCCTACAAAGACTGCACCTAATCCGCTAGACCTAGAAATCATAGCAAATGCTCACTAGCTGTTAGCTTTTAGCAATCAGATCTTTATAAGCAATCGTTTTGCCTTGCGGTTTCTCATTTTTCAGCTTCATTTTCGGAGAACCCGGTTGAGACAACCAGTAATCAGGATCTTTCTTCGGATTCAGTTTCGGCCCACATTCACCTTGAACACCACTGCGCTCAAGACGCTGCATCACTTTGTCCTGCGCTTGTGCTAATCCATCCAATGCCTCTTGTGGTGTTTTTTCGCCACTCGCCGCTTCAGAAACGTGTTGCCACCACAGCTGAGCAAGCTTCGGATAATCAGGGACGTTCGTGCCTGTTGGTGTCCACTGCTTACGTGCATCACTGCGGTAGAATTCAACCAAACCACCCAGTTGAGGCGCGGCATCGGTCATGGCTTGAGAGTTGATATCCGACTCACGAATCGGCGTTAGACCAACCAGTGTTTTCTTAAGACTGACGGATTTTGAGACCACAAATTGTGCGTATAACCACGCCGCTTGGCGTCTATCCAAAGGCGTACTGTTTAGGAATGTCCATGCACCCGCATCTTGGTAGCCGAGTTTCATGCCCTCTTCCCAGTAAGGTCCGCGTGGAGAAGGTGCCATGCGCCATTTTGGCGAACCGTCTTCATTCACAACGGGCAAACCAGGTTTGGTCATATCAGCAGTAAAGGCGGTATACCAAAAGATTTGCTGCGCAATAGAACCTTGTGCAGGTACTGGCCCTGCTTCACCAAACGTCATACCTTGTGCTTCAGGTGGCGCGTATTTTTTTAGCCAATCCACGTACTTGGTTGTTGCGTAAACCGCAGCTGGGCCATTGGTCGCGC
>NZ_JBNGCJ010000773.1:0-4603 GCF_049974785.1 Vibrio genomosp. F10 str. 9ZD137 | reverse complement strand
CAGCGGTACTGTTGTGGCGATTACCCACGACCGTTATTTCCTAGACAACGCAGCAGGCTGGATTCTAGAACTTGACCGTGGTGAAGGTATCCCATGGCAAGGTAACTACACATCTTGGCTAGAACAGAAAGATGAGCGTTTGAAGCAAGAAAAAGCAGGCGAAAGCGCACGTCAAAAAACGATTGAGAAAGAACTGGAATGGGTTCGTCAAAACCCGAAAGGTCGTCAAGCTAAGTCTAAAGCTCGTATGGCGCGTTTTGAAGAAATGACGACGGGTCAATACCAGAAGCGTAACGAAACTAACGAACTGTTTATCCCACCTGGTGAGCGTTTAGGTGACAAGGTACTTGAAGTTAAGAACCTCACTAAGTCATTTGGTGATCGCGTTCTTATCGACGACCTATCATTCAGCATGCCTAAAGGTGCGATTGTCGGTATCGTTGGTGCCAACGGTGCAGGTAAATCAACACTGTTTAAGATGTTGAGTGGCGCTGAACAGCCAGATTCAGGCACCGTTGAACTTGGCGAAACGGTTAAGCTTGCTTCTGTTGATCAGTTCCGTGACAGCATGGACGACACAAAAACAGTATTCCAAGAGATCTCTGAAGGCGCTGATATCATTAAGATCAATAACTTCGAAATCCCTGCTCGTGCCTACTGCTCTCGCTTCAACTTCAAAGGCAACGACCAACAAAAAATCATCGGCCAGCTTTCTGGTGGTGAACGCAACCGTGTCCACTTAGCAAAACTGCTAAAAGCGGGCGGTAACGTGCTGCTACTCGATGAACCGACCAATGATCTTGATGTTGAAACGCTGCGAGCTCTTGAAGAAGCGCTGCTTGAGTTCCCTGGTTGTGCCATGGTTATCTCGCATGACCGTTGGTTCCTAGACCGTATTGCAACGCACATTTTAGATTACCGCGATGAAGGACAGGTCAACTTCTACGAAGGCAACTATACTGAATACAGTGAGTGGCTGAAGAAGACATTAGGTGCTCAAGCGGCAGAACCACACCGTATTAAGTACAAGCGAATTACCAAGTAGTCGCAAGCTTAATAATGGAATCAAGAACCGCAGACATTCTGCGGTTTTTTTAAATCTGTACACCCTTTAGTCCCATCATTTAAAAGAAACTTAAGGCATTCTAAGAGCTAAGGCACATTGAACATTGCGGAACTTTGCTATTATGATTGATGAAACGTTGAAATACATGCTATTGAAACGCATACATTTGAATCTGAAACACTTGGAGCTAATGCAATTACAGCTAATGCACTTAAAGCAAGTACAGAGAAAGAAGAGATATCACTATGGTTGAAAAACGTCGATTTTCAAGAATTGTCTACAAAGCATCTGCTGTTGTTATACAAGGGAATACCTCTGTAGACGCCCACATTCAAGACTTATCACTGCATGGCTTGCTGCTCAGCGCAGAGCCGAGCTGTAATCAGCTTAATGAGAATCAAGTGGCTGATGTTCAATTCTCACTGCCAGACAGTGACATTACTATCCAAATGACCGTCAATTTAATCAAGATTGACAACAATATCATTCGAGCAAGTATCAACCACATTGATATCGACAGTATCAGCTATTTAAAGCGGCTCATTGAATTAAACGTCGGCGACGATAGCCTACTGCACCGCGACATCGAGCATTTATCCGATCTTGGGGAACACGCTCACTAAGACGAATGCAGGTAACATAAACATCGGTGGGCTTTGGTTTACTGACTAAAAAACAAAAAGAGCAACCAAGGCTGCTCTTTTAGACTTTCTATGCACTTTCACTCGCTCAACGCACCTTTACCCGCTGAGATCTAACCTCTATGTATAGCATCGTTCGCTTGCTTTAATAGATTTTGGCTCTCATTCATAAACTGCGAAGAGTAATCACCGAACCAATCACTGACTTCATTAAAACTCGTGATAAAGGCCTTCTTATCTTTTCCTTCTAATATTTCTAACGCATCACCAAAACGCTGGTGAAAACGCTTGATCATATCTATGTTGTCCTGAGAAGAAAAAATGATATCGCCATACAGGTTAGGATCTTGGCCAAATAGACGGCCCACCATGGCGAGTTCAAGCCGATAAATCGGCGAACTCAATTGCAATAACTGATCAATATTCGGGTTTTCTTTGCTCAAGTGTAAACCGTAAGCAAAAGAGGTAAAGTGACGTAAAGCTTGGATCAGCGTCATGCCGTTATCATGCTCATTGGCATCGATTTCACACAATGAAGCTCCCCAAATGGCAAACTGTTTCAACAGCCACTGATAACTCTCTTCACCTCGACCATGGCAGTAAACAATGACTTGTTTCGCTAAACTCGGTACATCAGGGCCAAACATTGGGTGTAAACCGACAACGGGGCCTTGATGAACATTAAGCATCGTTTCTAATGGCATCGATTTAATTGACGTTAAATCGCATAAAATACAGTCAGAAGGTAAGTTCGATAGTTTTTCAATGACGCCTTGAGTAAGGTGAATAGGAACGGTAACAACCACAAGTCCAGCGTTGTCTAAGATCTCGTCTGCTTTATCCCAATCTTGGCTTCCCAACACTTTTACCTGGTAGCCAGACAGAGTGAACATGCGGCCAAATAAGCCACCTAATTGCCCTTTACCACCAACAATAACAACCGATCTTAACTCTGGGTTTAGGCACTTGAATCCTGAATCTTTTTCACTAGCATAGGACTCTCGCATGGTTCTGCGCAGAATATCTTCGATCAGTTGTGGTGGCACACCTTTTTTCTCTGCCTCATGCCGACGTGATGCAAGCATTGCCGCTTCACGATCAGGGGCATAAATAGGTAATCCATGCTCACTTTTGACTTCACCAACTTTCTCAACCAACGACAAACGTTGTGCTAGTAAGTCCAATATTTGCTTATCAACCGCATCTATTTGCTCACGCAATTCGTTTAATTCAACAGCCATGCTAGTTCCTTTTTACCCTTTCAGGCGATTCTCTAAAAACGGCACTAATTCTGCGTGCGCGTGACGTAATAGTGCCTCAGTTGCTTCCCAATTGATACACGCATCCGTAATGGAAATTCCATATTTCATTTCACTAAGCGGTAAATCAGATGATTGATTTCCTTCGTGAATATGGCTTTCAATCATAAGACCAATAATTGACTGATTTCCTTCGCGAATTTGGTGGATCACATCTTCAGCAACTAAAGGCTGGCGGCGGTAATCTTTACGGGAATTAGCATGACTGCAATCCACCATTAATGACGCATCTAAGCCAAACTGGGCCATGTCTTGCTCACACTCAGTGACGGATACTGAATCGTAGTTGGTCTGTTTACCACCACGGAGAATTACGTGTCCATTTGGGTTACCTTGAGTGGTTAAAAGCGCGACCTGGCCTTCACGGTTGATCCCCATGAAACGGTGACTGGATGAAGCCGCTTGCATAGCATTAATCGCGGTCGATAAGCTTCCATCGGTGCCATTTTTAAAACCAATCGGCATAGAAAGCCCACTGGCCATTTCTCGGTGCGTTTGTGATTCGGTTGTCCGTGCTCCAATCGCTGCCCAGCTAAATGTATCGGCTAAGTATTGTGGACTGATCGGGTCAAGCGCTTCTGTTGCCAACGGGATGTCCATTTCAGCGAGCTCAACAAGCAGTTCACGGCCCACATGAAGACCATGCTCAATATCAAATGAACCATCGAGATGAGGGTCATTAATCAGGCCTTTCCAGCCAACCGTGGTTCTCGGCTTTTCAAAGTACACTCTCATCACAATGTAAAGCTGGTCGCTTAACTCTTCAGATAACGCTTTTAAGCGCTTCGCGTATTCTCTAGCGGCGTCTATATCGTGAATAGAGCAAGGACCGCAGACAACGAGTAAACGATGATCTTTTTTATGAATAATATTGGCGATGTTCTGACGGGATTCTTGAATAAACTGGCGTGCTTTATCGCTCAAAGGTAACTTAGTTTTTAGTTCTTCAGGAGTAATCAATACCTGTTCATCACTAATATTGATATTGCTTAATTCACTTTTCTGCATAACTACACCTGTATATTATTTTTTACATTAAATTGTTTGGCATTTAACTACCGACCATAGCCATAAATTAACAGGATAAAATGACATTTCAAGTGTAAATATTAAAAAACAATAGTGTAAATTTTATATTACACTCGTTATTTACTTATATTACATTGAAAATAAGATGACTAATGGTGTTTTATTGCGCTCTTCTTATCTAGAATATCCTTACTTCTCTCCATTTGGATAGCATTATGGATCTTATTCTGTCGTTACTTCAGCAGATGTGCGTCTACCTCGTTTTGGCTTACATGCTCAGTAAGACGCCCATTTTTCTCCCTTTGCTGAACATATCAAATCGTATTAGCCATAAGCTCAGTGTTTATGTCCTATTTTCTCTGTTTTGCATTTTGGGCACCTACTTTGGTTTACAAATCAATGATGCGATAGCAAATACTCGAGCGATCGGCGCGGTCATGGGGGGAATATTTGGTGGGCCTGTCGTAGGATTTTTTGTCGGACTCACTGGTGGCATGCATCGCTACTCTTTGGGCGGTTTTACCGACGTCGAGATCGGAAGAGCGGTT
>NZ_JBNGCJ010000772.1:0-5260 GCF_049974785.1 Vibrio genomosp. F10 str. 9ZD137 | reverse complement strand
AGCTCACTGATCATCGAATCAAGAAGCGATGTGTCCATGGTACCGTTCACATGTGCAGGTACAGACACTACTGCTTTCTCACCAAGTCCCATCCACGATGCGGATTTCTGTACCGTAAAGTGTGATTTTTCAGAACAGATAATGCGCAGTTTATGAGCGTATTCAGGCAGACCCAGCTTTTGAATGGAATGGTTAGAAAGCTTATCGGCAACCCAATCACGAGCGAGTAATAGACCCATTTGGTTACTTTGAGTACCACCACTGGTGATAATGCCGTCAGCCTGATTACCCAGCTCGTATTTCCCACATAGCCAATCAACGACACGCTGTTCAACATAGGTTGCAGAAGAGGCTTGATCCCATGAATCCATAGATTGATTCAGAGCCGCAATCATCGCTTCAGCCGCTATCGCAGGCATCAAAGGTGGTGTATGTAAGTGTGCAATGCAGCTAGGGTGCTGTGTAAAAATAGAATTCTTTACAACTAACTCACTGGTGCTATCAATCACCTCTTTTAAGCTGTGGTTGGCAGAATCTAAACACACCGCGTTAACTTGAGCTTCTAGAAGCTTGGGATCCATACCCGTGTATGGCTTATCGACCTGCTCAAAGATCTGCTTTAACGCATTTGTCGCGTGGTTCATCACCGTCGCATAATTATCAGCACCATTTTCACCGGTATGAATAAAGTGTTGTTTCCACTTTGCGTTCTCTTCGAGTGTCTCTCGCTTGCCGCCACCAGCAGCCAAGATCGCTTCTTCCATGACTCGAAGAGCGAAATCGATTTGTTCAAACGAGATAATCATTGGTGGAAGGAAACGAATAACAGAGCCATCACGCCCGCCTTTTTCAACCATCAGGCCACGCTCTAGTGCTGCACGTTGAATCGCAAGTGTCAATTCACCATCGGCGACAGGCTCACCAAATTTATTCGTCGAACCATCGGCCTTTTGGATTTCCATGCCTAGCATCAAGCCCTTACCACGAACTTCTGCTATGCAGTTCACCCGCTTTTGAATGCTTTCAAGACCCATTCGCAAATATTGACCGGCAATATTGGCATGCTCAACCAAGTTATCACGCTCGATGATTTCTAAGGCTTTAGCACCGGATACCATCGCCAACTGGTTACCGCGGAACGTACCGGTATGCTCACCCGCTTTCCATGTATCAATCTCTTTGTTAAATACAAGGATAGACATCGGTAATCCACCACCAATGGCTTTGGATAGACACAAGATATCCGGAGAGATACCCGCTTCTTCAAACGCAAATCGATAGCCTGTTTTTCCTACACCACATTGAATCTCATCAAGGATAAGTAAAATCTCATGCTCGTCACAAATACGTCTAAGTTCCCGAAGCCAAGATGCAGGAGCCGGTAAAACCCCGCCTTCACCTTGAACTGGCTCGACAATAATAGCAGCAGGTTTCATGATTCCTGCTTCATCATCATGAAGTAAGCGCTCAATATAACGAATGCTCGCTTGTGCCCCTTCCTCGCCACCCAAACCAAATGGACAACGCAGGTTGTATGGGAAGGGCATAAAGTGAACGTCAGACATCAAACCCGTTCGACGCGCTTTGGTACTTAAGTTACCCATCATACCCATGGTGCCATTGGTCATGCCATGGTACGCGCCGCGAAAAGCAAACATGGTATTGCGACCTGTGGTTTGCTTAGCCAACTTAATCGCCGCTTCAACAGCATCAGCCCCTGACGGGCCACAAAACTGAATCGCAGAATTATGGGCGAACTCTTTAGGTAAAAATGCCTTCACACGCTTGATAAAGGTGTCTTTTACTCGGGTCGTCATATCCAAAGTTTGATATGGCAAGCCCAAATCAAGTTGGTCTTTTAGCGCTTGATTGATCTCTGGGTGGTTATAACCCAGAGCCAAGGTGCCTGCACCCGCTAGGCAATCTAAAAAAAGCTGACCACGCGTATCTTCGACAAGCACACCGTGGGCTTGTTTTATCGCTATGGGTAAACGTCTTGGGTATGAACGAACTTCAGACTCATGTTCTGCTTGATCCAGCAGGATTTGGTCTGGAGTGAGATCATAAAGACCTTCTACATGAGGAACTTTTGTAGAAAAAGGGGTTGCGATAAGCGCGTTATCGACGTCAAAAACTGTACTCATTGTAATTCCCTAAAAAATAGAGGATTTGCGCTCTTTCAACACGGTTGATAAACACTCGGTTGATAAAAAAGAGGCAAAGCAATACCTTCCGAAAACATCCATACGTTCGGGATTAAGATCGTGACCATTTAGAATGGTCCTTTAGGAGTTCTGGAATTCAGGGTTCAGTAATGCTACTGACGTGAAGTACAGGGCACTTAGGAAGTACGAAGCTGATTAGGCTGTATAAATTAAAGGTTTTCACTGTTGGGTTTCTCTCTCATCTGTTGCCAATGCAACAAAAATATCCCGTCTATCAACAAGGGCTTGCTGATACCTACCCTACGCAACGAGACAATCAGCCGAATGTACGTTACGAGTATCCCCCAGAGTAATGCATTAATAAGTGCTCCGAGATTGCGCGGAAAAGTATCACAAACTCAAAGAGGCTGGCAACTATTTTTACTAACCAATTTGTAAATAAAACCAAGCTCCTTCACCTAACTTCTGCTTGCTTATATTCCCTCCATTTAGTGTTGTTATACCTATAAATCTTTCTATCCTGCGGGATAAAAAGACAGGCTGGTGCTATTTTTCTAGTCATGCCCTTTAATGTTTGTTCAACCACGTGCGATGCAAAAAAATGCTCCCTATTCTAAGGAGCATTTTTAAAAGTTTGAGACTGAGAAAAGACAGACATGACCGTTTTCTAACTCAATCATTTCATGATGAAAAATCTCACCAACAAGGCAAACTATACCAACCTATTCAGACGCTTTTTTCTTTTCAGCACAGCGACTCGATAGCTGGTGAGTATCCATGTCGTACTGCTCTTTTATCGCATCTTTCACCGTCCCTTCCCACACTGGAACGCCGACAAAGTAACTGGTTCTAGCCAGTACATGAGCCGCAATAGGAGCAGTAAGAATAACAAAAAGCACAACCGCCATAGCACGCACGACCACCGCTGTATCACTCCAAAAAATGATCGAGAACGCGACCACAATTAAACCAATACCTAGGGCGCCAGCTTTCGTAGTTGCGTGCATGCGCGTTAAAAGATCAGGCATGCGATTAATACCGATACTGGCCAATAACATGAGACAAGCACCTGTTAGTACGAAAAAAGCTACGATCATATCAATCATCTTCTCTAATTCCTCTTTGTTCTAAGTATCGAGAAAAACCGACCGCCGCTAAGAACGACGTCAGTGCCAATACGATCGCGACATCAATGAACTTTGGCTCACTATGAGCAATGCTATAGAGAACAACCAGCCCTACAGTGATGGACGCCATCAATTCAAGTGCGACAACTCGATCTGGTAAAGACGGCCCTTTCAATAACCTGACCGAGGAAAGTAGCAACGCCAAGGTCATAATAATGAAGCAAATGTTATAAACAGTATCTAGCATAATTTTAACCTAATAAATCAATAACCATGGCTTCAAGGCGCTTAAGCTCAGCGATATGAAGTTTCTCATCTTCGAAATACATCAGATGAACATAAAGCACCTTTTTATCCGTTGATACATCCAATGCCAGCGATCCAGGTGTTACCGTAATCAAAGTAGAGAAGATCGTAATACCACCCTCAGTGTCGATATCCAATGGCACTGCAATAACCGCTGGTTTCATTAAATGCGTCGGAGTGACGACATCGTAGGCCACTCTCGCATTCGCTTTAATTAAATCCCAAATAAAGAACAGAATAAAATTAAGCATCTTTGGCAGCTTACCAAAATAGACTTTAAATGGTTCATGGTCTCGCAATACATAAGCCAAAACGACATAGCTCAGCAGCATGCCTGCAAAAAAGTTAGATATGGTATAAGTACCTGATAGCACTAGCCAAGCCAATGCTAGCAGCATATTCCATCCAAATGCCTTCATGATTGACCTCCCAATACAGCGTCAATGTATTGCTGCGGGTCGAGTATTTGTTCCGCCGTCATAGAAGCTAGATTTACAAACCATTCCGCATTGATACCAATAGTAATGGTAATGACCGCCATCACGATGATTGGCAAGTAAAGACACAAACGTTCAGAATCAGACATCGCCGGTCTGATCTCAGCATCGTCTGGTAATTTCTTCCAAAACGCTTCAGACCAAATCTTAATCATTGAATACATGGTAAGTAAGCCAACCGCTAATGAAGCAATAACACCGATCCACTCTTTAGCTTCAATACCCGCTTGTATAACGACGAACTTGGCAAAGAAACCCGATAGTGGAGGAATCCCAGCCAGTGACATAGCAGGAACCGCAAACAGTACGGCTAAGAAAGGCGCTGACTTATAAAGTCCACCCAACCTCTCCAATCGGTAGCTACCGTGCATTCGATACATCACACCACTGATTAGGAATAGATTGGTTTTGACTATAATGTGATGGAACAAGTAAAACACGCCTCCTAAAATCGCCAATGGCGTAAAGAGCGCGAGCCCTAAAATCATGTAACCAATTTGGCTCACAATATGAAACGAGAGAATTCTACGAACTTCAAACTGAGCGGCGGCGCCTAACACACCCGTGACCATGGTAAAGATACCCATCCACATCAATAAAGTGTGATGAGTAAAGTCCACATCACCCACGAAGATAACACTGAACACTCGGTATAAAGCGTAAACACCCACTTTGGTTAGCAAACCTGCAAAGATCGCAGAGATCGCAACAGGAGGCGTGTGATACGACGCTGGTAGCCAGAAAAACAACGGAAAAGCAGCGGCTTTAATACCAAAGGCGACCAAGAAGAGCAGCGATATGACCGTCACAACCTCAGGGTTGGCAGACATTGACAACTTTTGTCCCAAATCGGCCATATTCAACGTGCCCGCATAGGCGTACAACAAGCCTACCGCACTTAGAAACAGCGCTGACGACAGTAGGTTAAGCGTTACATATTTCAGCGCACCCTCCATCTGGCTTCGTTCACCCCCTAAGATCAGCAAGCCAAACGATGCCACGAGCATTATCTCGAACCAAACGTACAGGTTGAATATATCTCCGGTCAGGAACGAGCCTATAACGCCCGCAAGCATTAGATGCAATAAAGGATAGAAACCAAACTTCTCGTGTTCTTTGGTCATGGTGGCCAATGCATAGATTGATATGCAAAGATCGGAAGAGC
>NZ_JBNGCJ010000771.1:0-980 GCF_049974785.1 Vibrio genomosp. F10 str. 9ZD137 | reverse complement strand
GTGGTATGTTAGCTGGCCACGAACAGTCTGGCGGTGAATTGATTGAAAAAGACGGTAAAACGTTCATGAAGTTCTACGGAATGTCTTCTCAGTCGGCTATGGCGAAGCACTCTGGCGGTGTTGCGAACTACCGTGCAGCTGAAGGAAAAACCGTACTGTTACCTTACCGTGGTGACGTAAACGACACTATCAATGACATTCTTGGTGGCGTACGTTCAACGTGTACATACGTAGGCGCAGCAAAGCTTAAAGAGCTAACGAAGCGTACCACGTTCATCCGTGTACAAGAGCAAGAGAACAACGTATTCGGTAAAGAGTGAGTTATGAATCGATAAGGGATTGTTAGTTTCAAAGAGCCGCTATTTATAGTGGCTCTTTTTGTTTGGGATGAACCGTATGCTCGCAGCAAATGGGTGAGTTTTTAAACGTACACGGTGTATCAAAAGGCCATATATGGGGTTCTTTTGAGTTCGCGATTAGAGGAGCGCCAGTGCTACATCGTATAACTCGTTTTTGTTCCAAAATGGGTTGCACCTAGAAGTTCGTACGAAGATGTTAAGGTAACTTTGATATGCAAAAAGTAATGATTAGCAAAACGCAAGACCTAATGGGATGGTCCGCCTCACTCCCAATACGGCTTCAAATGAGCCATGATGCAGGTGCGAACAAACATCAAACAGAATGAGGCGAACCATGACTAATCATAACGTAAAACTTCCCGTTGCGGTGCTAGGAATTGATTTAGCAAAAAATAGCTTTCAACTTCATGGCGTTGATATCAATGGCGTAACAATACTTAAAAAGAAATTAGCTAGGAAAAAGTTAACCCAATTTATTGCTCTCATGCCACCTTGCATTATTGGCATTGAAGCGTGTGGTGGCTCAAATTACTGGGTAAGAGTATTCAAAAACTTTGGGCACACCGTCCATATGATTGCCCCTCAATTTGTAATGCTAATTAAAAGGGACACACACTCTAA
>NZ_JBNGCJ010000770.1:0-389 GCF_049974785.1 Vibrio genomosp. F10 str. 9ZD137 | reverse complement strand
CGCTCTTCCGATCTTTGATGTGCGCCCTGAAGTAAAAGAACAAGTGCAATCAATGGGTGCTGATTTCTTAGAAGTTGACTTCGAAGAAGACACCAGTGCTGGCGACGGCTATGCAAAAGAAATGTCTGATGAATTCAACAAGAAAGCAGAAGAGCTGTATGCGGCCCAGGCTAAAGATGTTGATATCATCATCACCACGGCGCTAATTCCTGGTAGGCCTGCACCAAAGCTGATCACCAAAGAAATGGTTGATAGCATGAAAGCAGGATCGGTGATTGTCGATCTCGCTGCGGCTAATGGCGGGAACTGTGAGTACACCGTTGCAGACCAAGTCGTAACGACAACTAACGGCGTTAAGGTTGTAGGCTATACCGATATGGTGGGCCGCC
>NZ_JBNGCJ010000769.1:0-4600 GCF_049974785.1 Vibrio genomosp. F10 str. 9ZD137 | reverse complement strand
GAGCCGCTCTTCCGATCTCATGTATTACCCGTTTAAGAGTGAGCGTAAAAGACATTGCTCATGTTGACAGAGCAAAGCTTAAGCAGTTAGGTGCTCGTGAAGTGCTTGTCATAGGCGACAGCTTACAAGCCATCTTTGGTACGCAGTCCGATAGTATAAAAACTGAAATACACGGAGTGCTAGCGATCTCCTGATCTTACCACCCCCCTATGTGCTAGACGTGCATTAGCAAATCAAATAATGCGCTATAGCATGCGGTAAGATTCCAGCCAACTCTTTGAACACGTCGTTCTTATGGGTTGGCTTTTTCGTTGTTGCTTTCGTTTTGGCTCAGGTTGTGTTTTGAGCCACATTTTTGTCGGTCGAATGGCTCTACAATAGCGAAAGAATCAATGAAAGAGTGAATGCCGATGCTAAATGAAAACCATGCTTTTATCTTAGATTTCCCAGAGCTGAAATTAGACATTGTCCAGCTTAACCACGACGATCCCACCTTTAAAGCTGAGCTTCAGCGATATCATCAGTTAGATTACGATATTAGACAGTTAGAGATATCGGGCAGTCCTATCGACGACAACAGTATGCATACGCTCAAGCTCCAGCGAATGGAATTAAAAGACGCACTCTACGTTCAACTGACGAAACATCATGAACAGGCGGTGAGCAGTTCATAGTTTGTTTGTTCTGTGTTTCTGTTTTAGCTGAACGCTGTTTTGCTTTGCCACCTTGTTATTAAGCTTGTTTATTCTGCTGTGATAATGTGCGCAATCACACGCACATAAAGCTGATCCAAAAGAGTTCTAAGCCCATCCAATAAGCGTATTAAATGGATTAATACGCTTACATTCATGACTTCCCTAACTCCTTCAATGCGACGAAAACGATTCAATGAGCTGACGGTATGTTTCGATCTGTATTTTCCTGCAGCACGCCGAAATGAGAAAAAACAGGACTTACCTCACAAACCTGACTTGATGTAAATCAATTTGTAATAGACAATACGCGCCCATATCTAGGTGACTTTTCAACTCTGTTACCAATCAACGTCATCGGTTTTATCTATCATTATGATAGGCAGAGCCTAGTATCTATTTAAGGATGTCGCTGTTACCTTTAGCGCATACTTAATACCTCGTTTGCAAAGGAAAGATGATGGTAATACCTGAAAATAGCAGCATCGTAATTTTTGGTGCTTCGGGCGATCTTACTTATCGTAAGTTGATCCCTGCTTTATACCACCTTTATGCAAATAATCAGTTGCCAGAATCTTTTGCGATTCTTGGCGTAAGTCGAACTGATTATAGCGATGAATCTTACCGCTCCAAATTAAAGCAATCGCTTCAGGAAATGGAAAAAACCGAACCAGAAGTGTTGAATGCCTTTATCGAGCATCTGCATTACCAAGCAATTAACACCTCGGATGCAGAAGATTATGGTCGATTAGCAACGCGCTTAGAGCAAATCGAACAAGAGTATCAATTCGACAACCACAACACATTATTCTATCTGGCGACACCGCCTAGTTTGTACGGCGTTATACCTGCAAATTTAGCCAAACATGGCTTGAATGATGAGTCCAATGGTTGGCGTCGTCTTATTATCGAAAAACCTTTTGGTTATGATCTCGAATCAGCCCAGAAGTTAGATGAAGAAATTCATCATCACTTCAAAGAGCACCAGATTTACCGAATTGACCATTACCTAGGTAAAGAAACGGTTCAAAACCTTCTGGTTCTGCGCTTCTCTAACGCGATGTTCGAACCATTGTGGAACCGTAACTTCATTGATTACGTTGAAATCACAGGTGCTGAGTTCTTAGGTGTAGAAGAACGTGGTGGTTACTACGATGGATCGGGCGCGGTGCGTGATATGTTCCAAAACCATTTGCTGCAAGTTTTGGCAATGGTAGGGATGGAGCCGCCTGCACAAATCAATGCCGATTCAATTCGTGATGAAGTGGTGAAAGTGCTTCAGTGCTTGAAACCGCTTGAAGAAGAAAACCTGCGTAAAGACCTCGTGTTAGGTCAATACACCGCGTCAGACGTTCGCGGCCAGCACTTACTAGGCTATCGTGAAGAAAACGGCGTAGCTGATGACTCGCGCACTGAAACCTACATTGGTTTAAAAGCGTACATCAACAACTGGCGTTGGAACGGTGTTCCTTTCTATGTGCGTACGGGCAAGCGTTTACCAACGCGAGTGACTGAAATCGTGATTCACTTTAAGAACACGCCGCACCCTGTTTTCGGTCAAGATGCGCCTGAAAATAAACTGATTATCCGTATCCAACCGGATGAAGGCATTCAGATGAGCTTTGGTTTGAAAGAGCCAGGCGCAGGATTTAAAGCGAAAGAAGTGAAAATGAACTTCTCTTACTCTGACCTGCCAGAAACTCAGATGCTCACGGCTTATGAGCGTTTACTTCTTGATGCGCTAAACGGTGATGCGACCTTGTTTGCACGTACCGATGCGGTAGAAGCATGCTGGAAGTATGTGCAACCTATTCTAGATTTCAAACAAGATCCACAAGCACTGTTTGGTTATGCGTGCGGAACGTGGGGCCCTCAAGAAGCGTTTGAACTTCTGGAAAGAGACAATCGAGCATGGCGTTTCCCATGTAAAAACTTAACGGATACGGACTACTGCGAACTATGATCAATCACAAGATCTTTGCAACGCCAGAATTGGTCGTTGAAAACCTAGCAAACGAAATGAAAGCGTACAGCGAGCAGGGCAAACCTGTTCACATTTCATTGTCTGGTGGCAGCACGCCAAAAATGCTATTTCAGCTTTTAGCCGAGGCACCATATGCGGAAGGTATTCAATGGAATAACCTTCATTTCTGGTGGGGCGACGAACGTTGCGTAGCACCCGATGACGCTGAAAGTAACTTCGGTGAAGCCAACGCACTGCTATTTTCAAAAGTGAACTTGCCTGCTGGGAACATCCACCGCATCCGTGGTGAAGATGAGCCGAAAGCAGAAGCAGAGCGTTTTGCAAAAGAGATGAGCGATGTGATTCCAACTGAAAACGGAACGCCAGTGTTCGATTGGATTCTGCTAGGTGTTGGTGCCGATGGTCATACAGCGTCACTCTTCCCAGGCGTGACTGACTACCAAGATGAGAACCTATCTGTGTTAGCTTCTCACCCAGAGTCGGGCCAGATCCGCGTTTCTAAGACGGCGAAAGTGTTAGAAGCCGCAAAACGAATCAGCTACCTAGTACTGGGTGCAGGTAAAGTTGAGATCGTTAAAGAAATTCATACAACACCTGCTTCAGAACTGCCTTATCCGGCAGCGAAAATCCAGTCTAAAACTGGTGAAACAGAGTGGTTCCTAGATTCAAATGCAGCAAGCGCTATCGCGTAATCGCGACTAGCCGCAAGGAGATAAAATAATGAAAGGTGATATCGGTGTAATTGGCCTAGCAGTAATGGGTCAGAACCTTATCCTAAACATGAACGACCACGGCTTCAAAGTGGTGGCTCACAACCGTACTGCTGCTAAAGTAGACGAGTTTCTAGAAGGCCCAGCTAAGGGGACTAACATTGTTGGTGCTTACTCTCTAGAAGAGCTCGTTGAGAAACTAGAAGCGCCACGTAAAGTGATGCTTATGGTTCGTGCGGGTGACGTTGTCGATACGTTCATCGACAAGCTTGTGCCACTTCTAGACAAAGGCGACATCATCATTGATGGTGGTAACACTAACTTCCCAGACACTAACCGTCGTGTTGCCGCTCTTCGTGAGAAAGGCATCCACTTCATCGGTACGGGTGTTTCTGGTGGTGAAGAAGGCGCTCGTTTCGGTCCTTCTATCATGCCAGGCGGTTCTCCTGAAGCTTGGGAAGCGGTTAAGCCTATCTTCCAAGGCATCTCTGCGAAAACTGACGCGGGTGAGCCTTGTTGTGATTGGGTTGGTAACGACGGTGCTGGTCACTTCGTTAAAATGGTTCACAATGGCATCGAATACGGTGACATGCAGCTTATCACTGAAGCCTACCAGTTCATGAAAGATGGTCTAGGCCTGAACCACGACGAAATGCAGGCTGTATTTGCTGACTGGAACAAAACTGAGCTAGACAGCTACCTAGTAGAAATCACGGCAGACATCCTTGGTTACAAAGATGAAGACGGTGAAGCACTCGTTGAGAAGATCCTAGACACTGCTGGCCAAAAAGGCACGGGTAAGTGGACTGGTATCAACGCGCTAGACATGGGTATCCCACTAACGCTCATCACTGAGTCTGTATTCTCTCGTTGCCTGTCTGCACTTAAAGACCAACGTGTTGAAGCTGAGAAATTGTTCGGCAAAACTGTTGCTCTAGTTGAAGGCGACAAGCAAGAGTGGGTTGATGCACTGCGTCAGGCTCTACTTGCTTCTAAGATCATCTCTTACGCTCAAGGTTTCATGCTAATGCGTGAAGCGTCGAACGAAAACGGTTGGGATCTAAACTACGGTAACGTTGCTCTTATGTGGCGTGGCGGTTGTATCATCCGTTCTGCATTCCTAGGCAACATTCGTGATGCTTACGAAGCGAACCCAGAGATCGCATTCCTAGGTTCAGATGCCTACTTCAAAGGCATCCTAGACAACTGCATGG
>NZ_JBNGCJ010000768.1:0-858 GCF_049974785.1 Vibrio genomosp. F10 str. 9ZD137 | reverse complement strand
CCGACATTCAGTGGCGTGGCATTTATGCGCCAGCCGCAACTACGCTGGAGCCAGTCGTTTGATACTTTTAAATATGAGGTGGCGATTGAAGATGGTAGCAATGCCGATATTGTTCGTGAAACCGGTGAAGACGTTAAGCTAGACAAATCGACTCTTGACCTCATCGCAGCCGCAGATTGGGATTTCTCAGCGAACGGTCACGTTCGTCTAACGGGTTTGTTGAGCGAAAAAACATTGCACATGGGCGGACAAGAGCATGATGAACTAGGTTATGCCTTACAGTTGTCTGCTGTTTATAACATGACACCAAAAGACAAGGTTTCTTTAATTGGTTTTTATGGTAAAGGGGTGGATCGCTACGTGCTTGGCGTTTCCCAAACAGGGGCAACATGGAACAGTGATGACCAAGATCTTGAGCTTCGTACAGTCGACGGTGCAATGGCGGCGTATACCAGAACGTGGCAACCTGATTTACTGTCGGTGTTTGGTGTTGGTTCAGCTGAAACGGACCCACTAGAGTGGCAAAACGATACCTTTACTTATACGCGATACGCGATGGCCAACCTCATCTGGGAAGCCTACAACAATATCTATCTTGGTTTAGAATACAACTACTCTTACTACGAGCGTGATACCGGTGCCGAGCTTGATAACCATCGCATCGCAGTTGGGGTTAACTGGAAGTTCTAAGCGTTCAGTGTTTGAGTTCTCCTTGAGTTCTCCTTGAGTTCTCCGATAGACACATTACTGAATGACTTTAAGATGCCTCGGTGTTGGCAGCGTGTATTCGCTTGCTCTCAACACCAGGGCATTTTTTGTTTCACCTTCCCCCCCCCAGTCCAGTCCAGTCCAGTCCAG
>NZ_JBNGCJ010000767.1:0-3554 GCF_049974785.1 Vibrio genomosp. F10 str. 9ZD137 | reverse complement strand
ACCGCTCTTCCGATCTATGACAAGGCTTGCCTCTATTCCCTATTACAACGATATCGGTGACCGTTCTGTCGGTACTTTTATCCCTATGCTGTTCTTTAAAAATGATTATGTATTCATTGAGGGCACAGAATTTGGTGCGTATCTCTATAAGCCAGACGATGCGCGTTTTGAGCTCAATATACTGGCTCGAATGCGCTTTGTTGATATTCCTGCGAGTACTCAAAATCGTTATGAGGGGGATACCGGAGATATCGGTTTTCAGCTCGGGTACCGATTAGACGACACATGGACGACTGATTTTGAATTTATGTCCGACAGCCATTTTAATTGGCACAGTAACGCGACCATTAAAGGGGAGTTTGAATCTGGCGATTGGGAGTTTAAACCCAGGGTAACATTACGCTATAAAAGTAAGGACTTTAATAGCACTTACTATGGTTTCTCTAATTACTCCGAAGGACAAATTGTTGATGCAGGCATAGATGCCACCATAGGTATTGAAGCTCGTTATCATGTCATTTCCAACCTCTACTTACTAGGCTCAACCGCGGTCACTCGACTTGATAGCAATGCTTATGCCAGTGATGTGGTTAAAGATCTTTATCAAGGTGAGCTCTACCTTGGTTTTGGCTTCTTTAACGATAAAACCAAAGCGCCTAAAACAGAGCTCAACAACAAGCGTTATGTTCGGGTCGCACATGGTTGGGGAACGCCATCAAATATTGGCGACATTATGAAATTTAATGTTGAGAAAGATGAATTTAATAATCAATTAAGCTCTGTATTTTATGGTCATCCACTCACTGACGAATTATTTGGTCTGCCGCTTGATATCTATTTAACGCCAGGTTTAGTGCATCATTGGTCGTCAGATGTTCAGTCATCAAGCACGGAATATGTTGCCGCGATCAAAGCGTACTACACATTGAATTGGCCGACAAAGTGGCGCTTTGGTGTGGCAGAAGGTTTGTCTTATATTGATAATGTCACTTATCTCGAAGGCAAAGAGATGGTTGAAAAAGATAAAGTTCCGAGTAATTTATTGAATTATTTGGATTTCTCCTTTGATGTAAATGTGGGTGATCTGTTTAATCAAACAGACTTGAACAATATGTGGGTAGGCTACTCGCTTCATCATCGATCTGCGATTTTTGAAAAATCCTCTCAGTATGGTCGAATTAAAGGTGGCAGCAACTACAATACGGTTTATGTTCAGTTTGATTTCTAAATCGTAAAATCAGAAAAGCGCCCATTGGTTTCAGTGCTAGTGGGCGTTTTTTGATTTGTTTTTTCTCGAAACCGGAAAGTGCTACAATCCGCACAGTTTTTCTGTCTAGCTAAATAGGAATTGCTTTGACCTCGTCTCAGCCTAAAAAAGAAGCCCCAGTTCAGTCGGCGAATAGCGCTCAATCACTACGTAAAGCATTGAGTGAATGCATGTTGCGCGATAGATTTCGTCTCAGCAAACGTATTAGTGGCGCAAGTAAAATTAAAAAAGAAGCGGCACGGAATAGTGTATTTGACGAAATCGCGTTAGATATCGCCCAATCGATGATGACGGCGCAGCAGCGCTTCGATTATAAAACCACCATAGAATACCCAGATATTTTACCCGTAAGCCAACGACGTGATGATATTGCCAAAGCGATAGAAAACCATCAGGTGGTCATCGTTGCTGGTGAAACAGGCTCAGGAAAAACAACGCAGATACCGAAAATCTGTGCCGAGTTGGGTCGTGGGAAATACGGTTTAATTGGCCATACCCAACCAAGGCGACTCGCCGCACGTTCTGTGGCTAACCGCATAGCGGAGGAAATGAAGACTCCGCTGGGTGAGTTTGTTGGTTATAAAGTTCGATTCAATGATCAGATTTCCGATAATACCCAGATCAAATTGATGACCGACGGTATTTTATTGGCTGAAATTAGCCACGATCGTTTTTTGAACCAATATGACACCATCATTATTGATGAAGCGCACGAACGCAGCCTGAACATTGACTTCATTCTTGGTTATTTGAAAGAGTTGTTACCGCGCCGCCCTGATCTGAAGATAATTATTACCTCGGCAACCATCGATCCTGAACGTTTTTCAAAGCACTTTAATGATGCCCCAATCATTGAAGTATCAGGTAGAACCTACCCAGTAGATACACGGTACCGCCCATTAAGTGGGGAAGACGATACCGACAGAGATCAGCTAGAAGGCATTTTTGAAGCGGTCGATGAGCTGTGTTGTGAAGGCCTTGGCGATATTCTTATCTTCATGAATGGTGAGCGAGAAATACGAGACACCGCTGATGCGCTCGGAAAACGAAATCTGCGTGATACTGAGATCGTGCCGTTGTACGCAAGGTTGTCATCGAGCGAGCAAAACAAGATATTCCAGCCACACAATGGCCGACGTATTGTCCTAGCGACCAACGTAGCAGAAACCTCGCTTACGGTTCCGGGTATCGAGTACGTGATTGACCCAGGTACAGCTCGAATCAGCCGTTACAGTTACCGAACCAAAGTGCAAAGACTGCCTATTGAGCCAATTTCTCAAGCTAGCGCCAACCAGCGTAAAGGGCGTTGTGGTCGTGTTAGCGAAGGTGTTTGTATTCGTCTGTATTCAGAAGAAGATTTTGAATCGCGCCCAGAGTTCACCGATCCAGAAATTCTGCGTACCAACTTAGCGTCGGTTATCTTACAAATGACGTCACTGGGCCTTGGAGATATTCAAGCCTTCCCATTCGTTGAAGCGCCAGATAAGCGCAACATTCAAGATGGTGTCCGTCTTTTAGAAGAATTGGGCGCGATTGCCAGTGACAACAAACCGCGTAAAGACGCCGGTAGCGATAAAAAACGCTTAACACCAATGGGTCGTAAACTGGCTCGATTGCCGATTGATCCGCGTCTGGCTCGCATGGTACTTGAAGCGAGTCGTAACGGTTGCTTGAAAGAGTTGATGATCATTACCTCGGCACTTTCTATCCAAGATCCTAGGGAAAGACCATCAGAGAAAAAACAAGCGTCAGATGAAAAGCATAAGCGTTTCTTCCATGAAGAGTCTGATTTCCTCACGTTTGTCAATTTATGGAATTACATAAAAGAGCAACAAAAAGAGCTGAACGGCAATCAATTCCGTAAGCAGTGTAAGAAAGACTTTTTGAATTATCTCAGAGTCCGTGAATGGCAAGATGTTTACTTCCAGATTCATCAGTCAATGCGAGAAATGGACTTCAAACTCAATGATGAAGAAGCGTCTTACGAAAAAGTGCATAGCTCTATTTTGGCAGGTTTGCTCTCTCACATCGGTTTTAAAGACCCTGAGAAAAATGAATATCAAGGGGCAAGAAACGCGCGTTTTAGCATTTTCCCTGCGTCTGGCCTATTTAAGAAACAGCCCAAATGGATCATGTCAGCCGAGCTTGTTGAAACCTCGAAACTTTGGGGGCGCATCATCGCTAAGATCCAACCTGAATGGATTGAGCCGTTAGCTGGGCACTTAATTAAGCGTAGCTACAGCGAACCTCATTGGTCGAAAAAACGCGCCGCCGTCATGGCCGATGA
>NZ_JBNGCJ010000766.1:0-2546 GCF_049974785.1 Vibrio genomosp. F10 str. 9ZD137 | reverse complement strand
ACCGCTCTTCCGATCTTGCTGAGCTTTGGCTAAAGCCTGATCTTTTTTCCATCCTCTGACGGTAATCAGCCCTTCTGCAATATTTTGTCGCGCTGTCATATGAGAAAACAGAGCATAGTTTTGGAAGACAAAGCCTGTTTTTCTTCTCAGCGCTAGTATTTCTGCTTTGCTGTGGGATTCTGCATTCACTGAAACATCATCTATCGTGATGGTCCCTTTATCGGCTTGCTCTAAGAAGTTGACGCATCGGAGTAGTGTGGATTTTCCTGTGCCACTAGAACCGATAATAACAATGATCTCGCCTTGCTTTATTTCAAGGTCAATTCCTTTTAGCACTTCGGTCTCCCCAAAGTGTTTGTGGATGTTGTTTAATTTAATCATCGTTGGTAAGCCTTATTTAACTTCTCTTCCGCAAAGATTTGTACACGTGTTAACACTAAAACCACTGCCCAGTAGATAAGGGCGACCGCGAGGAAAGCTTCAAAAAACCGAAAGCTCGACGACGCCTCCATTTGAGCGATTGCCATCACTTCTGTTACCCCTAATGTGAAAGCGAGAGAGGTCGACTTAATCATATCGATGAAGTAGTTCATGAGAGAAGGCAGTGCGATTCGGGTGGCTTGCGGCAAAATAATCCGTCGCATCGCTTGTGTGGAGGTCATGCCAACAGACAGGCTCGCTTCCATTTGGCTGCGATCAACCCCAATGATGGCGGCACGAATACTCTCTGCCATATAAGCGGCAAAGTGCAGCGTTAAACCAATAACGGCCGCACTAAAGGCGTCGATGCCTACCATGATTGGAAAAATCTGCGGCAATCCGTAATAAAGGAGGAAAAGTTGAACCAAAAGTGGTGTGCCACGGAAAAAACTAATGTACAGCTGGCTTAACTGATCAAGTACAGGCACTTTGAATACGCGAATATTGGCGAGAATGACCGCAAGCGCCAGTGAGAAAAATAATCCCCATATGGCCATTTCCATCGTCGTGCCAAGATACCTGAGCAGGACTGGTAATAGCTCAAGCATATAGTTGAAATCAAAACCCATGAAGTGACCCTATTATAGACAGCGGTTATGTAAGCTGTGTTTCATTAAACTGAAATTATCGTGCTCTATAGACAAGAAAAGGCGGAACCTCATGTCCCACCTTTTTATAGAATAAACGTTTTAGGGCTATTTAGTAATATCAGCGCCAAACCATTTCTTCGATATTTCGGCTAGAGTGCCATCTTCGCGCATAGCTGATAAAGCTTGGTTTACTTCACCTTGTAGCTTTTGTCCCTGAGCGTTATCCACAAACGGCCAAGCGTTTTGAATCGTTTCAAATGGCTGACCTGCAAGTTGAAGAGGAAGCCCTGTCTTTTTAATCAATTCAAGCGCAGATAGACGATCCATGACAAAAGCATCGGCACGGCCTAGTGCGACATCATGCTCAATACCCGTATCGTAGGTTTTGATGGTGATTTTGTTGTCGGTATCGTAGTTACGAAGCAGTTGTTCAAAGTTAGAGCCTAGGTTTACCGCGACCGTTTTACCTTCTAGGTCTTCAATACCTTGAATTGCATCGTTACCTTTACGTACGGTAATTTGTGCGCCATCAACCACATACGGGTCTGCAAACAAGTATTTTGCCTGACGTGCTTCTGTCATGGTGATCTGATTTGAAATCGTATCAATTCGACCTGTTTCAAGTAGGCCAAACAAACCAGAGAAGTTTGCAGTAACGTATTCAACGTTGTAGTCGTTACGTTTGCCTATTTCATTCCAAAGATCGACTTCAAATCCTTGTAATTCATCTTGTTGAACAAAAGTGAATGGGAAGTAGCGCCCAGACATGCCAACTTTAACGTCAGTCGCGGCTTGAACCGTGGCTGTAGATAGTGCAAAAACGGCAATAGCAGTCTTAATCCAGTTTTTCATAATACAACTCCATATTTATGTAGGACGAGATACTACTGTTAGGCTTTAGATTAGAGAAATAACTAAGTGCGATAAATTAGAGGAAAGCGGTCTAAGTTAACAAAATTCCTTCGCAGAATGATCGATCATTTTAATTTAATTCACAGAGTTATCACCAATAGTGCGATCTCTCTAATTCATCCACAATGTGGATCAAAATGTGGATCAAAATGTGGGTAAATAAAGGGCAAGATGTGTTGATCCGTCGGTTTTGAGCGTAAAAATTGTGAATAACTTCGATCTTATTCACTGGATCGTTGATCAATCGCTGGTGATCTGGGTTATCAACAGGTAAAATCGCCAGTCTTTTCCGATTAATATTTCGAGTGGGGGCACCGTGTCATCTTCGCTTTGGTTGCAATGTCTGCAACAGCTTCAAGAAGAGCTACCAGCTACAGAATTCAGTATGTGGGTTCGTCCGTTACAAGCGGAGCTCAATGACAATACTCTGACCTTATTTGCCCCGAACCGATTTGTTCTAGATTGGGTACGTGATAAGTACATCAATAGTATTAATCGATTACTGCAAGAATATTGTGGCAATGATACGCCCAGTTTACGTTTTGAAATTGGTAGCTTACCTGT
>NZ_JBNGCJ010000765.1:0-3990 GCF_049974785.1 Vibrio genomosp. F10 str. 9ZD137 | reverse complement strand
CTTTGCCTTCTTCTTTGATATCCACACGCCCAACATGAGAAGCTGCTGGAACATCGTCTAGTTCAATGGAATCAGGTTTAGTTCGGCCAATCACTTTCTCTTGAGCAGAAACGTTTAATCGGTGCCATGAAGGTAAATCGTGAATAAAGCGTTGAACCATGACATAGCTGCCACCAACAAACTCACCTTCAGGAATAATGGCAACGTCTTCACGTACTTTCTCTTTAGGATTCTCGGTGCCGTCAATAAAATCCGTCATATCACGAGAATCGAGGTAGCGATATCCATAGGTTTCGTCAACGACCTCAATATCTTGTTCAATCTCAGCCATTAACTTTCTTAATACATAAAAGTGGAGATCGTGACGGTTTGAATGGCAGTGAATCAACACATCGACATCGCTGCTTGGAGCAATGGTGTCGCCTTTGCCAAGAACAGGGAAATCCATCAGCTCTTCTGGCATCGATTGTTCTAATGTTGACCAGCATGAACGAGTAAACGCGATGGATATCGTTAGACTTGATTCGGGTTGAGCCTCGTTCAGTTTAGCAACTAACGCTGGTAACGTTTTAAGGTGTTCAAGTACGCGGCTCGTATTCTGCTTGATTTTCAATAGTGTGTATTGGGCAAATGGACCTGCTTCAGGCAAAATTGCACTTTGTGGTTGTGACATCAACTCGTCCTCTTAATTATTAAACCTGGATACCTTTCATGTTCACGTTCGGTGAACCGGTATTGCTGCTCACGTACTCGTCTATACGCGTCGCGTATGCAAACGTGCAACAGAGACCGACAGCGTATTTATTTTAGTATTGGGGTGGTAAGGCAATCTCTCACTCGTCGACTTTTTATTAGATATATCGCGAGCCATAGCAACAGCATCAGTGTGATTCCGTTTGCCCAGTTGAAGGCACCATGCTCTAAATGGATATGGAATACCGTTTGAGCGATTTGAAGGAAAACCGTCATCAGTGTGATATAACGCCCCCAGCTTACGATGGCATTGACCCACTTTCGTTCTGTATTACGTAAACCGATTAACCACATAAAAATAATACTTGGCAACCCGACCGCTAACCCAAGATAAAGTGTTGCTTGGTCGGGATATACGATACTCAGGATTTTAGCCCCGCTTTCTCTGCTCGCCCCTGCCACAATAAAGACTACCCATGCCTTGGCTAACAGCATCCAACCAAGCCAGAGCCACACTGGCGCTTTTAAAAAACCATGTTTATCATGTTGTTCAACGGAATAACGCACAAAAATACTTTTCGCTAAATCTAATGAACAACACTTTACCGCAAATGCCATAAAGTGTGATGACATTTTGCCAAAATCTAACAAAAAGAGGGGAAGGATGAAGAAACGATGGCCCCAAAATAGCCGTAGAAACTACTCTGCGTAAAAAGGGACCAATACTTTTGCATTGTTAATCGCGTATGAGCGTGCAGATTGCTCGCTACTCTCTCGACCGATTTGATAAGGTTCAGGCACAACGACTAACACCACTTGCGCCCCCTCTATCACGGATTCTTCACGATCACCTTCTCGATTTACTTTATACGCATCAATATAAACCGTGAGCACAATCGAACGAGTACTTGTGCCATCAACAGACAATAATTCGATTTCATGCACAGCGCCCCAGAGTGTACTGAGGGGTTTTTCTTCGGCACTAGGCAGAAACAAGTCATAGCTGCGGGGAGGATGAGAAATGTTATTGATGGTCGTCGCAATACGATTTTTCACATACTGCCCGTTTAGAAACGGCTTGCCTTCTTTATCTTGCCTGCTGGTTACACTTTCATCGCAAGTGTTTGCTTGCGGTTTTTCTGAATAGTGACGATAAGTTGCGCAGGCAAACTCCCCTACAAGGTCTTGAATACCACGTACCAAAGAAGCGTTGACATAAGCGTTGAGTTCAAATTCGCTTAGCTGTTCGACCTCTTTAAAAAGGTCAAAACGATTACGCTTGAACTCTTCATCATAGCGAAGTGAAATGAAGCGTTTTTTTTCGATGGCGAGCTTAACAACATTATCCGTTTCATTGAGTTGCGTCCCTTTAGAGTCAATGACCGCCCGTTCAATATTTGGATAATCACAATAACCTAATGGTGACATCAATATAGATGTAAGAATAATAAGATGTCGCAACTTAATCATAAATCTCTCGCTAGAATCTGGTAAGAAGTGCCATACAATGCCATCAGAGCAGGTTTAACCTCGCCATTGATTTAATATCGTAGCTTAGAAATTAAGAGGTTACGCGAATCTATGCCATATTTTAAAAAACATACTTAAAAAAGAAGCATACGGAAAAATACCGATTAGATTGTCCATTCCTTATAGTCCAGAGCCCCCCCCTTCCTATTTGATATATTCATCATCGAAGAGTTCGTGATACTCTATTCACCACCTTGAACAACCGCATGATGCCCGATGAAAAAGAAAGCAACGCCTTCAGAAGAGACTCAACAGCAAGCCATGAGTATTGCCAAAGCGACTCAGAAACAGCACCAAACCAAAGAACAGACAAAATTAATTGCTCAAGGCATAGAGAAAGGCATCGCCCAATATAAAAAACAGCAAAAAGAACGAAATCGCCAAGCAGATAAAGCAAGAAAAAAAACACAGAAAGAAAAAAATGAGCAACTAAAGACTGAAACTAAAGCGGATGCTCGCCAACAAGATACTTCCGAGCAAAAATCGACAACATCCATACTTCCATGGATGCTTTTAGTCGTCAGTTGGGCAGGTTTTATCACTTATCTAACGCAGCAGTAGGACTGATGTCATGGGGAACACCATTCAACTTATCTCCGATAGTATCGTAAAGCGAGCCGTGATTTTAAAACGTACTGCGGGCCTATTCGTTGCAGCACTCTTGCTTGCGGGCTGCTCGTCACCCGCGATTACTGCCAATGAAGGCAGCCAGCATATCGACATTAGAATGGACTTTGGTTTTGATGCTAAGGAGTGTGAAGCTTTAGGGGAAGTGACCGGAAGTGAAGGCCATTGGTATAGCTATTTATTTTATCCGAATGATGTGCTCATCCAAGGTGCGATTAACGATGTAAAAAATCAAAGCCTCGAATTGAATGCCGACACCATTTTTCTCGTCAGCCCACAAGACTTCGCAACGTCATTTACAGTTTTCGGCATTGCATATCGCTGTATAAAGCCCTAAAACACTTTGGGTGCACTCACCAAATAATACGCATCAATAAACTATCGGCATCAATAAGAACGAGGCATAAAAAAGCCAGCAGTGCTGGCTTATGCTTGAAAACCAAGGCTAATAGCGATGTCTTGCTGTCGTTCTAACACCCACTGGCTATCAAATGGCCCCCAATCTGACAGCTGATAATAACCATCATTATGGCGACGACCATCTTGCACAAACATTAGCTCAATACCAATACCGGGCAATGCTTTTAATACATCTTGAATAGTACGGCGTGGCCAACCGGTTTTTTCGATAAGTTTTGGGACATTTGGCCTTTCTATACTTTCAACTAATAGAGCCAAATACAAACGCCTTGCAAAAACAGGACTCAATTCCATTGATAACATCTCCTTGTAGTTCTTCTCCATTATCAGCCCTTTTCAGTCTACAATTTGTTGCGTTTGATCAAAGTACTTTAATCAAAACGGCGTGATTGCGAATTTTTTCACCCTTCAAAATATTAATTTTGTGCTTTTGTGTCCTAGCTCACTTCCTGTTAGGATTTCTACACCGAGTTATTTTCTTATGATGAAACCAATATGACCGTCACCATGTATGGCATCCCAAATTGCGATACCATAAAAAAAGCCAAAAAATGGCTCGAAGCCAATGGCATTGAATACACTTTCCATGATTACCGGAAACAAGGCATCGATACCGAGCTTGTTACTCATTTTTGCGATGGATTAGGCTGGGAACTGGTGTTGAATAAACGCGGTACAACCTATCGTCAACTCTCGCCAGAGCAAAAAGAAGCCGTTAAC
>NZ_JBNGCJ010000764.1:0-3504 GCF_049974785.1 Vibrio genomosp. F10 str. 9ZD137 | reverse complement strand
CCATGCCTTTTATGGTATGGAAGACATTAACGTTGTGATTCTTTATCCGAAAGGAAAGATCAGCCCACTGCAAGAAAAGCTATTTTGTACCCTGGGTGGAAATATTCACACTGTGGCGATTGATGGTGATTTTGATGCTTGTCAGGCTCTTGTAAAACAGTCTTTCGATGATGCTCAGTTACGTGAAGATATTGGTTTAAACTCGGCGAACTCTATTAATATTAGCCGTTTAATGGCTCAGATTTGTTATTACTTTGAGGCAGCCTCTCAACTGAGTAAGCAAGAACGTGAAAACTTGGTGGTTTCTGTTCCTAGTGGCAATTTTGGTAATTTAACAGCAGGTCTACTTGCCAAAGCACTAGGCCTGCCAATTAAGCGCTTTATCGCTGCAACCAACGCGAATGATACGGTTCCACGTTACTTAGAAACGGGTAAGTGGGATCCAAAACCAACCGTTGCAACAACGTCAAATGCGATGGATGTGAGTCAACCCAACAACTGGCCACGTATCGAAGAGCTGTGCCAATTAAAAGGTTGGGGTCTTGATACGCTAGGTAAAGGCATGGTAACTGATGAGCAAAGTGCAGAGTCTGTCCGTGATTTGCATAACGAAGGCTATTTATGTGAACCGCATGGTGCAATCGCTTACCGTGTTTTAAGTGAACAGCTGCAAGACGGTGAAACAGGCTTATTCTTGTGTACCGCTCACCCTGCTAAGTTTAAAGAAGTGGTCGATGAGATCTTATCTACCGATATTGATGTCCCAGGGCCTTTAGCTAAGCACGGAGCGATGGAATTGTTGTCAGAAGATCTGGCTGATGACTTTGATGCGCTTAAAGCGGTATTACGCCGAGTACAGAGTTAACAGAATGATACGAATAAGCCTCGAAATTAACTGATGGGGCTTACAACTAGAAAAGCGGCGCTATCTGATAGCGCCGCTTTTTTATATCACTTGAAACTTATGTCACTTTAAACTTTCGTTTAATTATAGAGACTCAGTGAAAGTACGTGCGATAACGTCTTTCTGCTGTTCAGTGGTGAGTGAGTTAAAACGCACCGCGTAACCAGAAACACGAATAGTAAGCTGTGGGTAGTTTTCTGGATGTGCAATAGCATCTTCCAGAGTTTCACGCTTAAGAACGTTAACATTCAGGTGTTGACCACCTTCAATTTTAGCGGGAGTTTCGATGGCAACTTCACGGCTTTCGTACTCGCCAAGATCGCTAATAGCAACAACTTGGTCTGCTTCGTAACCGCTTGCAGCAGCAACACAACGAGCTTCGTTTGTCTCGCTGTCTAGCAGCCAAATTGAGTTAAGTAGATCGTCGTTTGCAGCCGTTGTAATTTGAATACCTTGGATCATAACTTTCTCCTAGTCCACGTACGTGGTACTTGTTGTTAAATTTTAAGTTGAGCAAAAAATTCTTATCTGATGCCGTCTATTTTAATATTGATTTGGGTCAAAAGACAACCAAAAACATTATCTTTATTAAGGTTATTTTATTGATCTGGATCAATAAGTGACTGTTAAATAATGAATTATAAAATATTTTATAGATTAAAATAAATTTTAACGTGATCTTTGTTGTAATTTTACAACATTGAAGAAAGATGATTTTTGGATAAAAACACGCTATAAAACGACGAAATAATGAATAAAATCAAGTTTGTGAATGATCGATTAGACGGTGAGTTTGTGGCAATGAATATAAAAAACTATGGTAACAAGTTGATAGGGGCTCATGTATCGGCAGCGGGTGGTGTTGATCTCGCACCATTGAGAGCGAGAGAAATTGGAGCGAATGCTTTTGCATTATTCACTAAAAATCAAAGGCAATGGAAAGCCAAGCCGCTTGAGGCCAACACCATTAGCGCATTTAAAGCGAACTGTAAAATGCTGGGCTTTACCACAGAACATATTCTTCCTCATGATTCGTATCTTATAAACCTTGGTGCCCCAGAAGAAGAAAAGCTTCTTAAATCGAGAGCCGCGTTTATTGATGAAATGGAACGATGTGAACAATTGGGTCTGACTCTGCTGAATTTTCATCCTGGGAGCCATTTAAAGAAGATCTCTGAGGATGAGTGTCTAGCTTTGATTGCAGAATCGATAAACTTAGCGCACCAAGCCGTTCCCAATGTGATTGCCGTCATTGAGAATACTGCAGGGCAGGGGACTAATCTGGGATGGCGTTTTGAACACCTAGCGGCAATTATTGAGCAAGTTGAAGATAAAACGCGCGTCGGAGTCTGCCTCGATACTTGCCACACCTTCAGTGCAGGGTATGACTTACGTAATAAAGAAGCGTGCGACAAAACGTTCGATGAATTCGATCGTGTCGTTGGTATGCACTATCTTCGTGCGATGCATATTAATGATTCTAAAGTAGAATTGGCTAGTCGTGTGGATCGTCACCATTCACTAGGGAAAGGGGAAATAGGTTGGAGCTGCTTTGAATACATCGCTAAAGATCCACGCTTTGATTATATCCCATTGATTTTAGAAACAATTGATCCAGATATTTGGCCTGATGAAATAAACACATTGAGAAACATTCATTTAAACTCAATCAGTTAATTGTGGGTTTGTAAAAGTTGGCACTGATCTTTCATTACTCCTCATGAGAGTCAACATTTGATAGCGAGACGGCGTAATAAGCCAAATTCATGTTGAGCTAGAAAAGCGTTGATGGCTGCATATTTAATGGTTGTACAAAAGAGGAGTGCCATTATGTCAACGAGAACCCATACACCGAGTGCTTTTACGTCAAGAGCGTCACGCATGCCAACCCCTAATCGTCATATTACGGGGCCTGGCCATTTTCGAACCCCCCAAAAAACATCGTGAGTAAGATCGGATCCCTGTAAATTGCATACATTCTGTATAAAATGGATAAAACTGCAATTTATAGGGATACTTGATGACGCGTTCTCTTCAATGGTGTGATTTTATCGATGCCGAAAAACAATTAGACTACTTTACCGAGATGATGGCGTTTATATCAAACGAACGTTTGTCTGGAAAATCCATTTACCCAACGCCAGACCATGTGTTTAGTGCGTTTGAGCTTACGCCTTTTGATAAGGTTAAAGTCGTTATTATTGGTCAAGACCCTTATCACGGCCCAGATCAGGCTCACGGGTTAAGCTTTTCTGTTCTCCCTAATGTGAAAACTCCCCCTTCACTGTCCAACATGTACAAAGAGTTAGCACAAGATATTGAAGGCTTTGAGATCCCCGAGCATGGATACCTTCAGAAGTGGGCCGAGCAAGGTGTGTTGTTACTAAATACAGTGCTCACTGTCGAGCAAGGTAAAGCGCACTCTCATTCCAAAATTGGTTGGGAACGGTTTACCGACAAAGTGATTGATACATTAGCTCAGCAAGGTGAAGGCATTGTGTTTTTACTCTGGGGAGCGCATGCCCAGAAGAAGGGAAGATTTATTGATCAAAATAGCCATTACGTTTTAAGCGCACCTCATCCAAGATCGGAAGAGCGGT
>NZ_JBNGCJ010000763.1:0-2980 GCF_049974785.1 Vibrio genomosp. F10 str. 9ZD137 | reverse complement strand
ACCACCGCCATCACGACGACCAGCACCACCATCACGGCGACCGCCACGTGACTCACGGAAATCATCAAAGTCACAGACCACTGCGCCCACTTCTTTTTGACGAATGCGAAGTTTAGCAAGTTTGCCTGTTGTCTCTGCGTTCATTGTTTTCGGTAGCTGAACGTAAGTTTCGCCTTGCGCTAGTTTGATAGCACCGATAGAACCTTTAATCAGGCCAAGTTCGTTTGCTAGTGCGCCAACGATATCTTTAACTTGAACACCTTGGTCACGACCAACTTGAAGCTGGTAGGTATCCCAATCTTGAGTGTTGAAGCTACGACCGCCTTCACGACCACCTTCACGAGGATTGTCACGACGTTCTTTACGACGAGCTTTATCACGCTCAACGGCTGCGATCATTGGATCAGCACCAACGTAGAATAATGGACGCTTACCTTGTTGACGCTTAAGTAAGATTGCCGCGAGTGTTGCAGCATCAATCTCTAGAGTCTCTTGAAGCTTCTCTACTAACTCTGCAAATTTCTCTACGGCTTTATGTTCTTTCTCTACTGCTAGCTCAGCACCCAGCTTAACAAGGCGAGCTTCTGCCACTTTATCACGCTCAGGAAGTTGAATTTCTTCCATTGATGACTTAGTAACACGTTCGATAGTACGTAGCATGCGGATTTGGTTAGGGCGAACCAATAGAATCGCTTTACCTTTACGTCCTGCACGACCTGTACGACCGATACGGTGAATGTATGATTCAACATCAAATGGGATGTCGTAGTTGAATACGTGTGTAATACGAGGTACATCAAGACCACGTGCAACCACGTCTGTTGCAACTAGGATATCGATAACGCCTTGCTTGATGTTGTCGACGGTACGCTCACGTTGAGATTGTGGAATGTCACCGTGAAGTGCTGCTGCTTTAAAGCCGCGAGCCAACAACCAATCGGCTAGACGCTCAGTGTCTTGACGAGTACGAACGAAAACAATAGAGGCATCTGTTTCTTCAGTTTCTAGAAGACGAGACATCGCTTCGTCTTTCTCGATACCTTTAACAACCCAGTACTGCTGTTCTACTTTATCAACGGTGTGGTTTTTACCAGCAACGTCAACATGCTCAGGGTTGCGTAGGAAACGTTGTACAATGTTTTTAAGCATTGGAGGCATCGTCGCAGAGAACAATACGCGTTGCGCAGTTTCTGGTGATTTTTCCATGATCCAAGTTACATCATCAACGAAACCCATGTTCAGCATTTCATCTGCTTCATCAAGAACGAAAGTTTTCACTTCGTCTAGGTGCAGGCGGTCACGGTTGATAAGGTCTTGAACACGGCCAGGCGTACCAACAACAATGTGTGCGCCAGATTTTAGAGCACGCATTTGATCAACGATAGAAGCACCACCGTAGATTTCTAATACTTTTAGGCCACGAATATTTTTACCTAGGTTCTTCACTTCTGCCGCGACTTGAATAGCAAGTTCACGCGTTGGCGCTAGAACAATCGCTTGAGGCTTACGCTGGTCAAGGTCTAGTTTGCTTAGAAGAGGAAGAGAAAACGCGGCAGTTTTACCTGTACCCGTTTGCGCTTTACCTAGTAGGTCGCGACCTTCGATAAGGTGAGGAATCGCTGCAGCTTGAATAGGCGTTGGTGAAACAAAGCCCATTGCGTCTAAAGCAGAAAGGATATCTTGGCTCAGGGCTAATTCACTGAATTTAATTTGAACTTCTTGGTCTTTTACTTGGTCTTGCATGTGGATCCCACTATATTAATTAACAAAAGGTCCCACGAGCTCTACCAATTCCAAATCCAATCCAGTTTTGAGCTGATTCCATTCAGATGCAGATAAGCTTTAAAATGCATCAAGCCGCTAGGGACGACAACTTAAGGGACGCGGATTATTCCCTAAAACCATAAAAAAATCCAAGAAAAAATTGAAATACATCACAATTTTCTCTCATCTTAGGTCGATATGGTCACAGAAGCGTCACTATCTTAAGTTAGCGCTCTTAAATTGAGCAGTTTAAATCCACCCTTGCCCACATGATAGCGACGCTTTGTTATGGAAAAACTCCCTTTCAATGATTATAGTGTCCTCAATCAAACTCTTAAGAAGTGAAAAAATGCTCCAAGATAACCCCCTACTCGCTCAATTGAAGCAGCAGATGCAAGAGAGTCTTCCTAAAAAAGAAGGCACAATCAAAGCAACAGATAAAGGTTATGGCTTTTTAGAAGTGGATAACAAGACGCGCTTTTTTATTCCACCACCGTACATGAAGAAATGCTTACATGGTGACAAAGTGGTCGCGATTATCCGTACGGAAAAAGAGAAAGAAGTCGCTGAGCCTCAAGAGCTAGTAGAGCAAGGGTTAACTCGGTTTATTGGTCGAGTAAAGCTTCATAAGGGTAAGCTGAATGTAACGCCTGATCACCCTCAGCTAAAAAAGCAATCTTTTAAAGCAAAAGCTCAGAAAGGGCTGAATCCAGAGCTGCTTGCGGAAGGAGATTGGGTTGTTGCTCACCTGATTCGTCATCCTTTGGCTGGAGAGAACGGATTTTTCGTCGAGATCTCTGAAAAGATTACAGACGCTGACGACAAAATTGCACCTTGGTGGGTTACGCTGGCTCAAAATGATTTACCTAACAGTGAACCCGAAGGTATTGCAGAGTGGGCATTAAAAGACGATGTGGATCTTGAACGTGTTGATATGACTCACATCCCTTTCGTTACCATTGATGGTGCATCAACCAAAGATATGGACGATGCACTGTATGCGAAAAAGAACGATAACGGTGATTTTGAATTAACCATCGCCATTGCTGATCCTACCGCTTATATCACGCCAGATGATCAAATGGATAAAGTCGCACGTGAGCGTGGCTTCACCATTTATATGCCTGGCCGCAATATTCCGATGCTGCCTCGTGATCTTGCTGATGAACTTTGCTCATTAATCGAAAACGAAGAACGTCCTGCCCTTTGTTGCCGA
>NZ_JBNGCJ010000762.1:0-1445 GCF_049974785.1 Vibrio genomosp. F10 str. 9ZD137 | reverse complement strand
ATTACGAGCCGCTTCAGCGGTTAAATCTCTGGCTGCTGGATCGAACGAAGCAGGAACAGTGATGGTAACATCTTGTTCTGACAACGGCGCATCAGCATGGGTATGATTCCACGCCTGTTTTAAATGCTCAAGATAAAGCTCCGTCGCTCTAAGAGGAGAGACCTTCTCGACATCTTCAGGGCTACCCGCAGGTAGAAAAGCATCGCGTCTGTTTACACCACCGTGGCATAACCAAGATTTGGCACTAGCAATCAGTCTAATAGGGGTCTTTGCTCCCAAGTTGCGTGCAATAGCACCCACAAGTGCGGTTGGCTCTGTTGACCAAGGTAACACTCTTGAGGCTGGGTTCATCTCATGTTCGTGAGGCTGATACAAAAATGAGCCAAGTTGATCTTTGCTTTCAACCGTTCCCGGTGCCGTTAGTTGGTCAATAGACAGCACATGAACGTCAGGCTGCACGCTAGGATCTGATTCCGTGCCATTTTCCGTGTAAGAGAGGACACAGTGAGTCGTACCCAAATCGATACCAACACTGAATCGAGCGATGTGTGTATTGTCCATTACAGCTCAACCTCAGCAGGGGCAATAATAGAAGCGTCGTAGTTCTTCGCCAGTTTAGGCAAGTTCATGCTTGTTGCTTTCCAACCTTTATGCACGAGAGTTCCGGTAAAGGGCGCCGCACCGGTTACGTTGCCTGTCAAACGAACTTGCTGTGCGTTAAAACCTTCTTCAATCGTAATACGAGTCTCTTCCTCTTCACTGCGGATAGCGGTCAATGAAACATAATCGTTCAATACTTTTTGTCCGCCAGTGTGAATAACTCGGGCGGCTGCGCCAACTTCTTCATCAGAAAACGAGGTAAGATCTTCTTTTAGGAAGTCAATTAACCGAGCTTCTTGTTGCATAAGAGAAAGGAACTGCATTGCAGAGTCCGTTGAAGCGGTCGCAAGTTTGGATTCCACTTCTACGACCTTTTCGATGATTTTTTCTACTTCGACAATTTTTTCGATCTCAACAATCTTCTCTACGGGCTTTTCTACTTCGACAATTTTTTCAACCGGTTTCTCTACCACTTTTTCAATGACGGTTGATTTGCGTGACACCGCAATAAGTAGCAGTAGAAAGCTCGATGCTGCTAAACCCATGTGAAGCATATCGATTGTCTGAGGAACCATATTAATATCAAAGTTCATGATGAATTCTCTTTGGAGTTGATAGTTAAGGTGAGATTGCACCTTTGACGATGACGCACTAGGAAAATGACTCGCATCATGTCGAATATAAATAGTTTATGGTGGCGGATATTATCACATTCAAGGTTCTTGGCTTGACAAAACGCCGGAACAATCAGTGATTCAAGCTCAGTTGGTGGTTTTTTGTTCATTGAAGGGGCGGTTTTTAATATATCTCGTTTATTATGGCTATTTATCCTGCCATAGTCAGCA
>NZ_JBNGCJ010000761.1:0-15725 GCF_049974785.1 Vibrio genomosp. F10 str. 9ZD137 | reverse complement strand
ACCGCCAGATGTGCGTCCTTCACCACCACCGTGTGGGTGATCAACCGGGTTCATTACCACACCGCGAACGGTTGGACGAACACCACGCCAGCGACTAGCACCAGCTTTACCTAATTCACGTAGCATATGCTCAGAGTTACCAACTTCACCGACCGTTGCACGGCCTTCAGAAAGTACTTTGCGCATTTCGCCAGAACGTAGACGGAGAGTAACGTATGCACCGTCGCGAGCGACGATTTGAGCATAAGCACCAGCCGAACGAGCTAGCTGTGCACCTTTACCAGGCTTAAGTTCAACACAGTGTACAGTAGAACCTACTGGAATGTTGCGCAATGGCAGAGTGTTACCTGCTTTAATTGGCGCATCAGGACCTGATTGGATCTGGTCACCTGCGTTAACACCTTTAGGTGCGATAATGTAACGACGCTCACCGTCTGCGTACAGAACTAGAGCGATGTTAGCGCTACGGTTTGGATCGTATTCTAGACGCTCAACTTTCGCTGGGATACCGTCTTTAGTACGTTTGAAGTCAACTAGACGGTAATGGTGCTTATGACCACCACCGATGTGACGTACTGTAATACGACCGTTGTTATTACGACCACCATTCTTAGAGTTTTTCTCTAGAAGTGGTGCGTATGGCTTACCCTTGTGTAGGTCAGCGTTAACAACTTTAACAACGTGACGACGACCAGGGGAAGTCGGCTTACATTTAACAATAGCCATTTTTAACTACTCCTGTTACTCAGCACCGCCAACGAAGTCAAGATCTTGACCTTCGTTCAAGGTAACGTACGCTTTCTTAACGTCGCTGCGGCGACCTTGGCGTAGACCTTGACGTTTGGTCTTACCCTTAGTAATAAGAGTATTTACAGACTTAACTTCAACTTCAAATAGCTTCTCTACAGCTGCTTTGATCTCTTTCTTAGTTGCATCGATAGATACTTTGAAAACGATAGTGTTCGCTTTCTCAGCAGCCATAGTTGCTTTTTCAGAGATATGTGGAGCACGTAGAACTTTTAGTAGACGCTCTTCAGTGATCATGCTAGAAGCTCCTCAACTTGCTTAACTGCTTCAGCAGTTATTAGAACCTTGTCGAATGCGATTAGACTTGCAGGATCAATACCAGCAACATCACGTGCATCAACTTTGTACAGGTTACGAGCAGCTAAGAATAGATTCTCATCTACTTCGGCAGTCACAATTAGAACATCACTTAACTCAAGTTCATTAAGTTTAGCTACAAGTTCTTTTGTTTTTGGTGCTTCTACTGAGAAGTTATCAACAACGATTAAACGCTCTTGACGAACAAGCTCAGAAAGAATGCTTTTCATAGCACCGCGGTACATTTTCTTGTTAACTTTTTGGCTGTGATCTTGTGGTTTCGCAGCAAAAGTAACACCACCTGTACGCCAGATTGGGCTACGAATTGTACCAGCACGTGCACGGCCAGTACCTTTTTGACGCCATGGCTTAGCGCCACCGCCAGAAACTTCTGAACGCGTCTTTTGAGCACGAGTACCTTGACGAGCACCTGCTGCAAATGCAACAACTACTTGGTGAACAAGGGCTTCGTTGAACTCACGTCCGAAAGTAGTTTCGGAAACAGTTAGTGCATCAGCACCTTTAACCATCAATTCCATTACTTACTCCTAGACGTTATGCTTTAATAGCTGGTTTTACGATCACGTTGCCACCTGTTGAGCCCGGTACTGCACCTTTAATAAGGAGAAGATTGCGCTCAGCGTCAACACGTACGATCTCTAGGTTTTGAGTCGTTACACGCTCAGCACCCATGTGACCTGCCATTTTTTTGCCTTTGAATACGCGACCTGGAGTTTGACATTGGCCAATTGAACCCGGTGCACGGTGAGACAAAGAGTTACCGTGAGTCATATCTTGAGTAGAGAAATTCCAACGCTTGATAGCGCCTTGGAAGCCTTTACCTTTAGATGTACCAGTAACGTCTACTTTCTTAATTTCATTGAATAGTTCTACGTTTAGCTCAGCGCCAACTTCAAACTCTTCTCCGTTTTCTAAACGGAATTCCCAAAGACCGCGACCAGCTTCAACACCTGCTTTCGCAAAGTGACCAGCTTCTGGCTTAGATACACGGTTAGCTTTCTTAGTACCAGCAGTTACTTGGATTGCTGCGTAGCCGTCGTTCTCAATAGTACGTACTTGAGAAACACGGTTAGCTTCAACCTCAACAACAGTTACTGGGATAGAAACGCCTTCTTCGGTAAATACGCGGGTCATACCCACTTTACGTCCGACTAGACCAATCATTATTCTAATCTCCCTTAACCTAGGCTGATTTGTACATCAACGCCTGCAGCAAGATCTAAACGCATAAGAGCGTCAACAGTTTTATCTGTTGGCTCAACGATGTCGATCAAACGCTTGTGAGTACGAATTTCGTACTGGTCACGTGCATCTTTGTTGACGTGTGGAGAGATAAGAACAGTGAAACGCTCTTTACGAGTAGGTAGTGGAATAGGACCACGAACCTGTGCGCCGGTACGCTTTGCTGTTTCTACGATTTCCGCAGTAGAAGCATCGATTAGCTTGTAATCAAATGCTTTAAGGCGGATTCGAATGCGTTGGTTCTGCATGAGACAGAGCTCCAATAATTAAATATTACACAAACAATATCGCCACTCAAACTCGTTAAAACGAGAGAATGCCGATTGATTTATGTGAAACCGTAGCATCCAAGATTAGGACGCATTGTCAGTTAATTTTCGATTAGCTATCCCTATGGCTAAAGTCACCTTTAGTATAGTTATCTCGAAAGATAAATAGATAATTGTATTAACCGCGAACATAAGCTGAGTTTACATTACCTAACTTATCTGACGAAAAGTTAGCTCCTCGATGCTCATTGGTTCACAACTGGCTTAACCAGTGCGGTGCATTATACAGATCACAGTTTCACATGCAAGGGTTGTTTGAATATTAATCGAAGATGCTTAATAACAAACAAGGAGAGAGGATAAAGAAGGATAGTCATAAGAGAAAAAGAGGTCAGAAAAGACAAACGTCCTCTCTTAATCCTCTTTTCAACTTATCTTTTTGTCTTTTACTGAATTAGGCGAGACGCTGTCTTACCGCCTCAAATAGGCAAATACCAGAAGCTACAGATACGTTCAAGCTTGATACGCTGCCCGCCATCGGGATTTTTATCAAATCATCGCAGGTTTCACGAGTCAGTCGGCGCATGCCGTCACCTTCGGCTCCCATCACGATCGCTAATGAACCAGAAGAGAGATTAGCTTGATAGATATTGTGTGTCGCTTCGCCTGCCGTTCCCACAAACCATACGCCTTTTTCTTGTAGAGCACGCATTGTACGAGCCAAGTTGGTCACTCTTACTAGCGGTACGGTTTCAGCAGCACCACAAGCCACTTTACTCACCGTCGCAGTTAACGGTGATGAACGGTCTTTCGGCACAATAACCGCAGCAACACCAGCCGCATCCGCATTTCTTAAGCAAGCACCTAGATTATGCGGATCCGTCACACCATCGAGAACCAACAGCAAAGGTTGCTCATGTTGTTCCAATATGGCTTCAAGGTCATTTTCATTTAGCTGCTTGGCGGCTTTCACTTTTGCGATTAACCCTTGATGATTCGCACCTTGTGCTTTGTCATCCAGCGCTTTACGGCCCATTTGCTGAATCGACACACCACACACTTGCAGCTCTTGTAGCAAAGGCATGACACGATCATCCTGACGCCCCTTTAGTACATACGCTTCTATCAGCCTTGCAGGGTCTTTTTCTAGCACCGCTTTCACAGCGTGAATGCCATAAATAAATTCGTTACTCATTCTATAATCCAGTCATTACTGCTTTGCACTAGGTTTACTAGAGCTTGTGCGTGGTTTCTTTTTACGGCCTTTTGAGGCTTTTTTCTTACTTGTGCCTTTCTTTGGCTTATCTTCATGACTGCCATCAGGGCGCTTAGTCGGTTCAACCAGAGGTTTAGCAGCAGAACCTTTATTTCTGTCTGTTCGACCTTTTGTTGACGCTCGTCGTTTATTTTTGGCTTTTTCTTGCGCTTCCGCTGCACGTTTCTTAGTTGTCTTGCCTTTTCCGCGAACTTTTCTTTCGGTTCCAACCAGTTCAAAATCAATTTGGCGGCTGTCTAGGTTAACGGCTTTCACCGTGACTTTGACTGAATCCCCTAACCGATAGGTCATTCCACCACTTTCCCCCACAAGGCGCTGCCCCATAGGATCAAACTGGTAATAGTCGTTGGCCAGTGATGAGATGTGAACTAACCCATCAATGTGTAACTCGGTTAAGCGAACAAAGAATCCAAAGCCGGTGACATTGGCGATAACGCCATCCATTTCCTCGCCAACATGGTCTTGCATGTATTCACACTTAAGCCAGTCATTGACTTCACGCGTCGCATCATCTGCCCGTCGTTCTGTCATTGAGCACTGTTCACCGTAAAAGTCCATATCATCAAATGAGTAATGATAACCGCCCGTTGGTGTCCAACGATCAGTATTACGTCCTTCGCCTTTAGCGATAAGGTATTTGATTGCTCGATGTAAAAGCAAATCAGGGTAGCGACGAATTGGTGAGGTAAAGTGGGCATAACGCTTTAGTGCTAAACCAAAGTGCCCACAGTTATCGGCGTTATACACGGCTTGCTTCATTGAACGCAACAGCATGGTTTGAATCAGCTCTTTATCTTCTCGCTCTGATATTTGGTGCATCAGTTGAGCGTAATCCGTTGGCGATGGCGATAACCCCCCTTCCAATGTTAAGCCCAATTCAGCCAAGAAACTCTTAAACCCCGTGAGTCTTTCTTCCCCTGGAGTTTCATGTATTCGATACAGAGCCGCTTCTTTTGCTTTTTCAACCAAAGAGGCTGAAGCGATATTGGCTAAAATCATGCATTCTTCGATGATTTTATGGGCATCGTTGCGAATCACAGGTTCAATACGATCAATCTTACGATCCGCATTGAAGATAAATTTAGTTTCAACCGTTTCAAATTCAATCGCACCACGCTTGTCACGCGTTTGCTTTAGAATTTTATACATTTTATGAAGTTCTTCTAAATGAGGAACTTCTTTTTCGTATCGCTGACGAAGCTCTTCATCGCCATCTAAAATCGACCCTACTTTGTTGTAAGTCAGTCGAGCATGAGAATTCATTACCGCTTCATAATGCTTGTAACCCGACAGCTTACCACTTGCCGAGATCGTCATTTCACAAACCATACATAAGCGGTCAACTTGCGGGTTCAATGAGCACAATCCATTGGACAGCACTTCAGGCAGCATAGGAACGACTTGCGAAGGGAAGTAAACCGAGTTGCCTCGATTGATCGCTTCTTTGTCTAGTGCGGTGTCGGTACGAACGTAATAGCTCACATCAGCAATCGCGACCCAAAGACGCCATCCTCCACCTTTTTTGGCTTCACAGTAGACTGCATCATCAAAGTCACGCGCGTCTTCACCATCAATGGTGACTAAAGGAAGATCTCGAAGATCGACACGACCTTCCTTGGCTTCTTCTGGTACATGTTCGCCCAGATTAGCAATTTGTTTATCGACAGCCTCTGGCCATTCATTCGGTATTTGGTGGGTGCGGATGGCGATTTGCGTTTCCATACCTGGTGCCATATTTTCACCAAGAACCTCGGTCACTTTCCCCATCATACCGCGGCTTTTTGTACCACGGTCTGTCAGCTCAATCACGACGACATTCCCCATTCGAGCGCCACCTTTATGCTCATTTGGGATCAAGATGTCTTGGGTAATACGTGAATCGTCAGTCACGACAAAAGAGTGGCCGTATTCAAGGAAGAATCGTCCAACCAGGGGTGTTTTGCGTTCCTCTAATACTCGAACTAAACGCCCCTCTTTGCGACCGCGCTTATCGGTACCAGCAGGTTGTACTAAAACTAAATCACCGTGAATAATGCTGCGCATTTGGTGATGAGGTAGCAGCACATCGTTGTCTTTACCTATGCTCCCCTCAGGGCGTACCCAACCAAAACCATCTTTGTGCCCAATAACCAGGCCTTTTACCAGTTCCAGTTTTTCAGGTAATGCGTAGCATTGACGACGGGTAAAGATAAGTTGACCATCTCGCTCCATTGCACGAAGACGACGACGCAAACCTTCGTATTGCTCTTCTCCTTGCAACTTTAATGCTTCAAATAGGTCGTTACGGTTCATTGGTACATTAGCCGCTCTCAGGAATTCAATGATGAACTCTCTGCTCGGAACGGGATTTTCGTAATTTTTGGATTCACGATCCGCAAAGGGATCGATATTCACTTTATCTGACATAGACTCGCCTACTGAAGCAAGGAGGGATAACTCTAAGTATATCTGAGTCCTCGATTAAGCTACAGAATTGCTTTTAAGATTAAGAAACAAAATGCCTAGCAGAAGCTAGGCATTAACAAATAAAACTCAGTGACTATTACCAGAATGTATCGCGCCGTTTGGCTCTAGCGATGATATTCTCTGGCATGCGGTTTTCCAGACCTTGTCTTAACACCGATATACGCCGATGCGTTCGTTGGTCTGCGCTGATCGAGTTATAAAGCCATCGATACGCATCTTCATAGTCGAGAGGGCTGCCATAGTCACGTAAAAGTAACTCGGCCAAATGAATGCGAGCGTTTAAATTGCCCATAGCGGCGGCTTCACGCAAATAAGGAATCGCTCGTTCTTTATCTTGCTGTACCAACGTACCACGAGAATAATAACGACCGAGCTGTTCAAGGGCCGAAGGCAAACCTTGATGGGCCGCATTTTCCATATAGTAAATGCCTAATTCAACGTCTTGCTCAACACAAACGCCCCACGCCAGCATGTCACCATACAGGAATTCGTAAGAAGGCAAACTAATACGAGTCGCTCGAGCAACGATATCTTCCACTAACTGGCATTTATCGGCTTTGACTCGTTCTAGATGCTTATTTTGTTCGATCAGTTTAATTAATTCAGCTTCAGTATAAATGGGAATAGGCTCACCCACTTCCGCCACTTTTGCATGACTCAATGATGAACTTAGTACCACGATTAACGAAGCTGCCACTATTCGTAGCTTCATATCTGCACTCTTTATCAAATTCCGAACGCCCCATCAGTATAGTGAACTTTCACATTGGGGGCATGGGCTTGATTTATGTATCGGCAACAGAGATAAACTCTTTAGACAAAACTTGCCTAGCTCGGCAACTTCTTGCCACTGATGAACAAAATAACATCAAACGGAACATAAAAAAACCGACCATTTAGGCCGGTTTTTGCAATTACTTATATTTCAACCATTTCGCTTTAGCATTAAGCGCTAAATGGGTGAACCTTAATAATTGTTTCATTACGATCTGGACCCGTTGATACAATATCAATCGGAACACCGGTCAGTTCTTCAATACGGCTGATGTAATCTAGAGCAGCTTTTGGAAGCGCATCGATAGATTGAGCACCAAACGTATTCTCAGACCAGCCTGGCATTGTTTCGTAGATTGGCGTTGCTTCTTCAAATGACTCAGCAGCCATTGGAGAAACTTCCATGATAGAGCCGTCTTTCATCTTGTAACCAGTACAGATTTTCAACTCTTCTAGGCCATCAAGTACGTCTAGTTTAGTGAGGCACATACCCGAAAGAGAGTTGATCTGGATAGCACGACGCATTGCAACGGCATCAAACCAACCAGTACGGCGTAGACGACCTGTTGTCGCGCCAAATTCATGACCAACATCACCCAAGTGCTTGCCGACTGGGTCTTGCTTATCAAGGCCATCGTAAAGCTCTGTTGGGAATGGACCAGAACCTACACGAGTACAGTAAGCTTTAGTAATACCTAGAATGTAACCGATGTGACGTGGGCCAAAACCAGAACCCGCGGAAACACCACCAGCAGTCGTGTTTGAAGAGGTTACGTATGGGTAAGTACCGTGGTCGATATCAAGTAAAGTACCTTGTGCGCCTTCAAACATGATCTTATCACCGCGTTTGCGCGCCGCATCAAGTTCATCAGTTACATCAATAACCATTGACGTTAGCATGTCAGCATAGCCCATCGCTTGCTCTAGAACTTCTTCATAGCTAACTGGGTCAACTTTGTAAAAATGCTCAAGTTGGAAGTTATGGAATTCCATCACTTTCTTTAATTTTTCAGCAAATGCAGCTTTATCGAAAAGGTCACCAACGCGAAGACCGCGACGAGCAACTTTATCTTCGTATGCTGGACCAATACCGCGGCCAGTTGTGCCAATCGCTTTTTTGCCAAGAGCGATTTCACGCGCCTGATCAATAGCAATATGATAAGGAAGAATGAGTGGACAAGCTTCAGAAATGAATAGACGTTCCATTACCGGAATGCCGCGCTCTTCTAGAGGTTTCATTTCTTTAAGAAGTGCTTCAGGCGATAATACAACTCCGTTACCGATAACACATTTTACGTTATCACGAAGGATGCCTGATGGAATTAAGTGAAGAACGGTTTTCTCACCGTCAATGACTAGAGTGTGACCTGCATTGTGACCGCCTTGGTAGCGAACAACATACTTTGCATCTTCAGTTAAAAGGTCAACTATTTTGCCTTTACCTTCGTCACCCCATTGGGTGCCTAGAACGACTACGTTATTTCCCATCTTTCCAGTTCTGTTAGTTGTTAAAAATGGATTCTAGCATCGAATCACACTTCTTGCAGTCATTTTTTAATCATAACTATTCAATGTCACACTAACTGACTGAGCTATTTGAGAAACAAGCTAGGGAGTGCTGATGTGAATACTAGCTCTGTTGCAGATGTATTTTTTCGCGTAGAAATACGTTTATACATCAGAGTTCAGTAACCTAATTCTACCTCAAAAAAAAGCGCCAATCTTAATCAGGTTAGCGCTTTTTGCTTAGTCTCGACCATTGCGTTATAGGCAAACGCTATCGACCAAACGAATTAATGTGAGCTGCAATTACCGCTTCCGCAGCAACCGTCTTTTTCTTTTTTCTCGCCATGACCTTCACCACCACAACAACCACCTTCATGGTCATGATCGTGATGGTGACCGCCACAACCGCCTTCTTTATGAACATGACCATGCTCAAGCTCTTCTGCTGTTGCTTCACGAACAGCAATAACTTCAACGTCAAATGTTAGAGTCTGACCCGCAAGCATATGGTTACCGTCTACCACAACTTCATCACCATCGACTTCTGTCACTTCAACAGGGATTGGGCCTTGATCGGTATCCGCAAGAAAACGCATGCCAACTTCAATTTCTTCGACGCCTTGGAAGACATCAGCAGGAACACGTTGAACAAGCTCGTCACTGTGTTCACCGTAGCCATCTTCAGGAGAGATTGTCGCAGAGAACTTGTCGCCAGCTACCTTACCTTCTAGTTTGCTTTCTAGACCTGTAATCAGATTGTTGTGACCATGAAGATAATCAAGAGGCGCATCAGCCGTTGATTGATCAACAACAGCACCTTCAACTTTCACTTCATATGCCAAGCTAACGACAACGTTCTTTTCAATTTTCATATTTGCTCCAAGGCAGTTAAAGCTTGAGACACTCCCCAAGCAAAAATTCAGGACTTGAGTTTCCCCAAATCAGTTGGCTATATTATGGGGATCAAATAAAGAAACTCAATTATTCCGGCTTAAAAATCCCAATCATTTCCTGTGACGCATGTTCACTAGAATCTACAGATTTCGGTTTACGCTGATCCACATGCTGGCACTCAACACACTCAACCATTTCAATGTTGTTCTCTATCCACCAACGCAAAGCATCTGGCGCTTGACACTTCGGACAGCTTGCGCCTGCTATAAAGCGTTTTTTTGCTTTCTTTTCAATATTACTCACAATCACTCCTTTGGTATCTGGGGGTTCACACCACCAGCATGACTACTTATCCCAATAATTATGAGATTGACTATCGTTATCCATTTCTCGGCCAAAGATCTCTTCCAACTCTTTGCGTGCTTCTTTTGCTCTTAACGCGAGTTGTTTGTCTTGTTTATGCTGAGGTAATAACTCTTTTAACATTGTGTTGTCCAACTTTCTAAAGTGCGCTTCCGCTCGTTTTGCTTGATATGGATGCATCCCTAGTTCCATCAATGCCTGTTTGCCAAGATCTAATGCACCTAGAAAGGTCTCACGCGAATACTTATCGACGCCATGATTGAGCAATTGATACGCTTCAACCCGGCTGCGCGCACGGGCCAATATTTTTAGCTTTGGAAAGTGCTGTTTACACAAGTCTACGATTTTAATGATTTCATCTGGCGTATCGGTGCATATGACGATCGCTTCGGCTTTGTCTGCCCCCGCAGCACGCAATAAATCGAGCTGAGTGGCATCACCATAAAAGACTTTATAGCCAAACTTTCTCAATAACTGAATTTGGCTTGCGTCACTTTCTAACACGGTAATCTTGATTTTATTGGCGTACATCAATCGCCCAACAACCTGACCAAATCGACCAAAACCGGCAATGATGACTCTCGGTTCTTTATTGATGATATCGGATGGGATCCCACTCGACTCTTGCGCATTTAAAAATTTGGCAAACCACTTTGCTTGAACCATCAACAAAATGGGCGTCGTGACCATAGATAGACTCACGACAACCAACAAGAACGACAGTTGATCGGCACTCAGAAGGCCTTCGGCGGTAGCGGCAGTAAAAATAACAAACGCAAACTCACCACCTTGACTAAGAATCGCAGACATTTTACTGCGAGCTTTAGCGCGAATACCAAAGAAGCGGGCGAGCAGATAAAGCACCCAACCTTTAACAAAGACAAGTCCGGCAACCGCTAACAACACTTTCATCGGCTCTAACGCCAACAAACCCAGATTGGCAGCCATTCCTACCGAAATAAAGAACAGACCGAGTAGTAAACCTTTAAAAGGCTCAATGGCGATTTCTAGCTCGTGGCGATATTCACTTTCGGCTAAAAGTACCCCAGCAAGGAACGTTCCTAATGCCATCGATAAGCCCAGTTGTTTCATGGTCAGCGCAATACCGATGACCAATAATAGCGCAGCAATGGTAAAGACCTCTCGGACACCACTCAACACAACATATCGAAACAAAGGACGAAGCAGAAAATGGCCGCCAATGAGCAATCCCGCAACGCCACCGAGCATCCAGATGGCATCTAGCCAGTTCCCTGCTGTGTTCCCTGCCAGAATCGGCAGTATCGCTAACATAGGAATGACCGCGACATCTTGAAACAGTAACACCGCAAAACCGGACTGGCCTGTTTCTCCGCCGGCTAAACCACGTTCTTCTATTACCCTCAGTGCGATGGCCGTAGAAGAGAGCGCGAGCCCCATACCGATGACAAGACTGGCCTGCCAACTTAGATCAAACACACTAACGATAGCTGAGATAATGACTGTGGTAATCACCACCTGAGCGCCCCCTAAACCTAAAATTGGCCCTCGCATTTGCCATAGCTTTTTCGGGTTCAACTCCAAACCGATGAGAAACAACAATAGAACAACACCAAACTCAGCAAAGTGCAAAATAGCGTCCACATCACTGATTAACCCCAGCCCCCAAGGACCGATTGCGACACCCGCGATCAAGTACCCCAAAACAGAACCCAAACCCACTCGTTGCGCTAGCGGTACAGCAACGACAGCCGCGGTAAGGAAAATGACACTGCTTTGCAAAAAATCATACTCAATTGCCATGCTGGTCTCCTTGCGTGCCATTCTGGTCTATTTGATCAGATTCTACCGTGACGTCGAATGCGGTGATTGGAGATTGTAACCATTGACGATAAAAATCAGCATGCTGGTAACGTTCTGCATCCGTCACGTTTCTCGACCAATACAGCACCAAGGGTTCAACCCAAGTCATACGACACAGCGACGCCATTAACTCAAAAGGTTGTAAAATTTGTTCTAATGGGTACTTGTTGTAACCTTTCTCACAAAACGCCTCAGCATTCCCCCCGGTGGTGATCACATTGCGCCAAATCTTATTTTCTAATTGACATGTATCACCAAAAGCAAACCCCTTACTCAATACTCGATCAAACCACTCTTTAAGCAGTGATGGGCAAGAGTACATATAAAGAGGGTGTTGAAACACAATGACATCATGCTCTAGCAAAAGCTGGTGCTCGAAAGCAACATCAATAAAAAAGTCGGGGTAATGGGCATAGAGATCACGAATCGTCACATGCTCAAGGGATTCGATTTTTTTTAGCATCACTTGGTTAGCGATTGAGTTATTAGGCTCAGGGTGAGCGTAAATCACTAATACTTTGAGAGGTTTTTGATTTGAGCTATTGAGTTCCGTCATTTCGCAAGCAATCATCCTAGCATGTTGTAAAGTTGTTATTCTTTTTTAGCATCATAACCCAATTTGTATAATGATCGACATTTATCCTTATTAGACCTACTATTTGTCGCCATAAATGCCACCACGTGCAAGTTAATATTTTATGATTATCTTTTCTGACATTCAGTTACTTAGAGGCGGAAAGCCTCTCTTAGAACAAGCCTCTGCCACAATCCACCCTGGTGACAAGGTGGGATTAGTCGGTAAAAACGGCTGCGGAAAATCCACACTTTTTGCTCTACTCAAAGATGAGCTGTCTATCGATGCTGGATCATTTAGCCAACCTTCTCATTGGGAGTTAGCCTGGGTAGCACAAGAAACACCGGCACTTGAACGTGGTGCGCTTGAGTATGTGATTGATGGTGATCGTGAATATCGTGCACTAGAACAAGCACTGTTAGATGCAGAAGCCGCTGATAATGGAACTCTGGTAGCAGAACTGCACGGAAAAATTGAAACCATTGGTGGTTATACCATTAATTCAAGAGCCGCTGAGCTTCTGGATGGATTGGGCTTTAGCCAGGAGCAAATGAGTTGGAGTTTGACCCAATTCTCGGGGGGGTGGCGAATGCGCCTCAACCTTGCTCAAGCGCTTCTTTGTCGCTCTGATTTATTACTTCTCGATGAGCCCACCAACCACTTAGATTTAGATGCGGTTATGTGGCTTGAGCGCTGGCTACAAAGCTACCCTGGCACCTTGATTCTTATTTCCCATGACCGAGATTTCCTAGACCCGATCGTTGGCCGAATCGTACATGTAGAAAACCAACAGCTTAACGAATACACCGGTAACTACTCTTCTTTTGAAACACAACGAGCGCAAAAGCTGATTTTACAGCAAGCGATGTTCCAAAAGCAGCAGAAACAAATGACGCATATGCAAAGCTATATTGATCGCTTTCGATACAAAGCGTCGAAAGCACGACAAGCTCAAAGTCGAATTAAAGCGTTAGAGAAAATGGAAAAAGTGCTGCCCGCGCAATTTGATAACCCATTCAGTTTTGAATTTAAAGAGCCAGCCGCCCTACCTAATCCAATCATGATGATGGATGATGTCAGTGCAGGGTACGATAACACTCTGATCTTAGAAAAAATCCGTCTCAATCTTGTTCCCGGTAGTCGTATCGGTCTTTTAGGGCGCAATGGGGCAGGTAAATCAACCTTAATCAAACTCCTCTCTGGTGAATTAAAGCCTCAATCAGGTGATTTAGGGTATTCTCAAGGCGTTAAAATTGGTTACTTTGCTCAGCATCAACTCGAAACCTTACATCCTGATGAAACGCCGTTACAGCATATGATGCAGATAGCGCCTGGTAAGACCGAGCAGCAACTGCGCGATTACCTAGGTAGCTTTGGTTTCCAGGGCGAAAAGGCACTGGATAAAGTGGCGCCCTTTTCTGGCGGAGAAAAAGCACGCCTTGTTCTCGCTCTCGTTGTGTGGCAAAAACCGAATCTATTGCTACTCGATGAACCGACCAACCACCTTGATTTGGATATGCGCCAAGCTCTGACGTTTGCCCTGCAGACCTTTGAAGGGGCCATGGTGATTGTCAGTCACGATCGTTACTTACTTCGAGCGACAACTGACGATCTGTATTTGGTCCACGATCGCCAGGTCGCCCCTTTTGATGGTGATCTTAGTGATTACTATAAGTGGCTCACTGAACAACAGAAAATTGAACGTAAAGAAGCGCAAGCAGACTTACCAGAGAAAAGCAGCAGCAATAGTGCTGCCGGGAAAAAAGAGCAAAAGCGTCGTGATGCAGAATTTAGAAAACTGACCTCGCCACTAAGAAAAAACCTCACGAAGTTAGAGAAGAGTATGGATAAGCTCAATGAAGCGATTGCCATTGCTGAGCAGCATTTGTCAGACACTTCTCTTTATGATGCTGAAAATAAAGCTAAGCTTAATGAAGTACTCGCACTTCAGGCAACCAGTAAATCTCAACTCGAACAGGTTGAAATGGAGTGGATGGCCGAGCAAGAAGCCCTAGAACAGATGGAAGAGGAATATAACCAGTAATGACTCAAACACGCGCGAATATCTCCTTAACACTTGAAAGGCTGTGGCAGTTTAGTCTTCAGTACTATAGTGTGCATGAGGTTAAGCAGGCGTGTTTAGAGCTTCAAAATCAGTTCCATGGCAACGTCAATTTATTGCTACTTCTGAAATGGTTAGATGAACAAAACGTCAGTTTTCAAGATGAAGACTGGCACAAAGTTGAAGAGTGTCTTGGGCGCTCAGAGGCCTTGCTTCATAGCTACCGAGAGCTAAGGCGGAAACTCAAACGCCATGTTCCCGATACGCTTTATCGCGAATCGTTGCAATTTGAGCTTCAACTAGAAAAACAACAACAATCTGATCTCGTTGATTGCATTAATGGGATTCCTTTGACCCATTGCGAGCACCAATCACTCACGCAACGCTACTGCCGTCAACTGGGCGGTGAGCACCTATACCAAGCTTTTTCAGCTCCAGCGCCTTGCGACAAACACTAACGGTCCACTATGACTCAATTTCATCCAGCTACGGGAATAAAAAACCCGCATCTACAAACCATTGTGCCACGCTTCATACGTAAAAATGCCTTATTTGAACCTGTCTGGCAGACGCTAGACACGCCAGATGGTGATTTTGTTGACCTAGCCTGGAGTGAAGACCCGCTATCAGAGAGTGCCATACAAAAGCCCATTTTTGTGCTATTTCACGGATTAGAGGGCAGCTTTTATAGCCCATACGCCAATGGATTAATGCAAGCTTTTGCCAAGCAAGGGTGGCTTTCGGTTATGATGCACTTTCGCGGTTGCAGTGGAAAACCGAATAACCTCGCACGAGCGTATCATTCTGGCGAAATAGAAGACGCTCGGTTTTTTCTGAATTACCTAAACATGCGTTTTCCTACCAATACGAAAGTGTCCGTCGGTATCTCACTGGGTGGCAACATGTTGGTCAACTATCTTGCTCATTACAAAGACAATCCATTGTTGGATGCGGCGACCATAGTGTCCGCACCACTGGATCTATCAGCATGTTCTGAGCGAATTGAGCAAGGGTTTTCAAAAGTATATCGGCGTTATTTAGTCTCTTCTTTGAAAAAAAGCGCTCTGCACAAACACCGCCTGCTTAAAGGTGAGCTTGGGCTTTCTTATCAACGTATTAAGCGCATCTCCAAGTTGTATGAATTTGATGAGCTGATTACTGCGCCCTTACATGGTTTTGAAAGTGCGCAGAGCTATTATCAACGTTGCTCTGGTATTCATCGATTACAAGAGATCACCTTACCCTTGCAGATCATTCATGCCAAAGACGATCCCTTTATGACCCAGGCGGTGATACCAAGTTTCATTTTACCCGATAACATCGACTACCAGT
>NZ_JBNGCJ010000760.1:0-450 GCF_049974785.1 Vibrio genomosp. F10 str. 9ZD137 | reverse complement strand
TTCGTTCACTAGGTAGCCAAGCCAATCAAACCCCTTCTCGACCCGACCAATAAACGTTTTGTCTGGGTGCTGGGCGAAACCAAACAGGTTGAAAAATTGATTCAGCCGGCGCACTGCGGTACGCAGTTGCCCATGGGTGCGAGTAAGAATGACAAAATCATCCATAAATCGCACATAATGGTTACCCGATCGACGGCACCAATCACTTAACGTTTTATCTACCGTATACAGTTGAAATCCGGCCAACAGTGGGCTAAGCGCACAGCTTCTCGGAATGCCGTTCAACGGAGTATGAAACGTGCCACCAAATTCGACACTGTAATGTAAAAACTGGCCGAGCAAGTTCAACAGGTTTGGGCAATGCACATACTCAGCGAGCTGATCAAGGAGGGGTATTTTTTGAATATTGGCGTAATAGCCTTTAATGTCGGTACGGCACACAAAACGGTA
>NZ_JBNGCJ010000759.1:0-2040 GCF_049974785.1 Vibrio genomosp. F10 str. 9ZD137 | reverse complement strand
CTTGGCTAACACTGCCTAGCTCTGCCACTGCATCAAACACGGCTAATTGTTTTAACGAATATCGCACTATTGCTCCTTCAACCTACCTAAAAGTAGGGAAACACCACTTAGAGGGTGGTAAACATCAACGAATCAAATTTTTGAATCTAAGTTAAATATTGTATCAATTTTTATTGGAGCCGTATCGTCTTATTCTGCGATTTTCGTAATCTTATATTTCAACCGTTTAGTAGAGTAAATCAAATTATTTTAAGGGGTTTCTTTTACCTCATCGTAATCGTTATAGATGTTTAAGTATCAATAAAATTGATTGTAATCATAATACAAATGAATTTTACTTATTATTATTGGCTGAGTAATATTCATCTCATCAGCTCACTTGAGCAAATGGTTTCAATGAATAACTAACAACGTCTTGGTTTAATTAGGAGAATATTATGAATGCTTTACTTACTGTAAGAGACATTTTCAATGCACAAGCGCCTAGCTTGAGTGCAGACACCTCACTACCTTCGGCTATCGACCTACTGTCTAAAAATAGGATTAATGGGGCACCCGTCTGTGACTCAAACGGTGGGCTACTTGGGTTTTTATCGACGCACGATGTCATGGTTGAAATGTGGTGCCAAGATTACATTCCTGAAAATGACGTTAAAGTTGCGGATTTAATGAAAACCGATCTTGTCACGATTGATATCAATGAACGCTTAACACATGTTTTAGAGTACTTGGCGCTAGATAAAGAGCAGCTGTACCCATCAAGCACTATGGGTTATGCCACTCAATTGACCACATTGTCAGTCGAAGAACGCGCCAAGTCGATCAAAGTCAACAAGCCTCAGATTCTTCCCGTGCTTGAAAATGGCCAATACGTTGGTGTGGTTTCTCGTCAGGAAGTTCTTAAAGCACTGCGTTCTCTTTTCAACGATGCAGTCAGCCCAGTTTCTGATGATGTTGTTACTGCCATCGTCGCGTAATACGTCATCGATTATAGATCACCGTTTACAAACCAAAGTTTACTCACTTTGTGCCACTGACAATTGAAGGGATGAGTGGCAAGGGTTCGCACATTTGGCACGAGTGAGTCGTTTTACTTTTATTCTTTATTGGAGTTCTAATGGAACATATTTCCGTTCTATCTGCTGTTAACCACTATTTCCTTGCACTGGTTGCATTGACAATAATGGTGCTTGTTTCTCGCACCATTGTTGCTGGTACAAAGTATTCATCTCTATTGGTTATTGTTGTATTTGGTTTGGGCCTGGGCGCATTGCTTGTTAAAAGTGGTATGGCTGCCCCTGGTCTAGGCGAGTTTCCTGTTGTCGTTCTGATGAGCCAAACCACAGTTATCGCACTGATTGCTTCATTTTTTGTGGGCGGCCAAGAGATCAAACGTCTGCTTTCAAAGCAAGATTTTAACGTTGACGATAGCTACTTTGTTGCGTCTACAAAGGAAGTGATTGTTGGAACGACCAGTACTCAATTAACCTTTATTGTGCGCGCGTTCTTATTACTGATTGGTATTCAAACGGCCGATGTGCTTATTTCTGGCCGTGCAGAGAATTTCCCTCTGGGTGAATCGTTTTTGATCCTGTCGTACATCAGTTTGGCTGTGGCATTTATCTTTATTGATAACAGAGCGAAAACCGCGAACAGACAGCAATATCTTCGTAAAGGTTTGGTTGAAATGGTGGCACTCATTGTGGTGCTTAATGTTTCCCTGTGGCTTTCAACGATGGCAGCTCAATTTATTGGCCTTCCACAGATTTTCTTTGCGATGATCGTTTCTTCTGGCTTAGGTATGATGATGCCGAATTGGAAATTGGGTCCAACGATGAATGCTCTACTGTTTGCTGGTATTCCTCTTGTGCTTGCGGGTAGCTTTCTTGTTGGTGGTTCGCACATGATTGAAGCGTTTGCGATTCCGGGCCTAAGCAATGTGATTATTTATGGTTTTTCTGGTCAGATTTTCTGGATGTTTGGTGGTCTTGCTCTGCTTATCTTCTTGGGGAAAGCGAACCATTTACGTAACCTAGCGCC
>NZ_JBNGCJ010000758.1:0-1572 GCF_049974785.1 Vibrio genomosp. F10 str. 9ZD137 | reverse complement strand
GGTGAAGAGCAGCCACACTACCAACTTGCTGGTGGTCGCTTGAACTTCATCGACAAAGTTCAAATTACTAGCGATGGCGGTAAATCTGGTCTTGGTTACCTTTATGCTGAGCGTACTATCGACCCTAGTGATTGGTTTTTCCAGTTCCACTTCCATCAAGACCCTGTCATGCCGGGCTCTTTAGGTGTTGAAGCGATTATTGAATTGATGCAAACCTACGCACTGAATAAAGATTTGGGAGCAGGTTTCCGTAATCCTAAGTTTGGTCAAATCCAATCTGAGGTTAAGTGGAAATATCGTGGTCAAATTAACCCGTTAAACAAACAGATGTCTCTGGATGTACATATCACGGCAATCAAAGATGAAGACGGAAAGAAAGTCATTGTTGGTGACGCGAATCTCAGTAAAGACGGACTGCGTATTTACGAACTGAAAGATATCGCGATCTGTATCGAAGAAGCGATTTGCTTTGAGAACAAATAAGCCAAGAGAATAGTAGGGAAAAAATTATTATGACAACAGAAACAACAATGAACAACGAAAAGCTTTCTCCATGGCCTTGGCAAATAGAAGAGCGCAACACACATTTTGATGCAGCGACAATGGCAACGGTACTCAAAGATCTAAGCCTTGGCTGCTATGTCGTAAATCACCCTGAAAAAGGGTTGGGCGTTAGCCAAAAAGCAGCGATCACTTCAGGTGACTCGGCAAGCGCAACCAATAGCCACCCAGTAAGTGCATTTGCTCCAGCATTAGGTACGCAAAGTTTAGGTGATGAAGATTTCCGTCGCTTTCACGGTGTAAAATATGCGTACTACGCTGGCGCGATGGCGAATGGCATCTCTTCTGAAGAGCTAGTTATTGCGCTAGGCAAAGCGGGCATTCTATGTTCTTTTGGCGCGGCAGGTCTGATTCCTTCCCGTGTAGAGCAAGCGATTAACCGTATTCAAGCGGCACTGCCAAATGGCCCATACATGTTTAACTTGATCCATAGCCCAAGCGAGCCTGCTCTAGAGCGTGGTAGTGTTGAGCTATTCTTAAAGCATGGTGTCCATACGGTTGAAGCTTCAGCATTCTTAGGTTTAACGCCTCAAATCGTTCAATACCGAGCAGCTGGTCTTAGCCGCGATGCGAAAGGCGAGATCAAGATTGCGAACAAGGTCATTGCGAAAGTAAGCCGAACGGAAGTGGCAAGCAAATTCATGCAGCCTGCACCTGTTAAGATGCTGCAAGGCTTAGTAGATGAAGGCCGTATTACTGCTGAACAAATGGAATTGGCTCAGCGAGTTCCTATGGCTGATGACATTACGGCGGAAGCCGACTCAGGTGGTCATACTGATAACCGTCCGCTGGTTACATTGCTTCCAACGATTTTGGCACTAAAAGATAAAATTCAAGCACAATATAAGTTCAAAACGCCACTACGAGTAGGTTGTGGTGGCGGTGTCGGTACACCTGATGCTGCACTGGCAACCTTTAACATGGGCGCGGCTTACATTGTGACAGGTTCTATCAACCAAGCGTGTGTTGAAGCAGGGGCGAGTGAACATACTCGTAAATTGCTAGCAACAA
>NZ_JBNGCJ010000757.1:0-338 GCF_049974785.1 Vibrio genomosp. F10 str. 9ZD137 | reverse complement strand
CCGCTCTTCCGATCTTGCCGTCAGCGCCAAAAGAGACGGCATCTTTGGCATCTTGTTCGTCTAAAATGCCTTTAATCACCATTGGACCATCCCAAAAGTCGCGGATCCACTCTAAATCTTTCCAGCAAATGGATGGGTCAAAGTTCGCACCAAGCCAACCGATATAATCTTCGAGTTTGGTGGGTTCACCGCGATAGGTAGAGATGTTGCCAAGGTCATGGGGTTTACCCAACAAGCCAACGTCGACGGCCCAATTTGGGTGACGCATCGCCTGAAAAACTCGACGTGCCGCCGCATTGGGACCGCTCATGCCCGAGTGATTAGATCGGAAGAGCGGT
>NZ_JBNGCJ010000756.1:0-3958 GCF_049974785.1 Vibrio genomosp. F10 str. 9ZD137 | reverse complement strand
GATCACTCACCATCAAAACGTCAGCTAACGACAAAACAGCAACGAGTGCGCTTTGGATTGCCACCGGAAAAGCAAGCTTCGCCATGGTAGACATCATGTTGCTTGGTAATGAAGTGGAGTGATTTGTAGTGGTCGTGGTATGGTTCATAGTTATTCCTCATTCTGAGTAAGGAATATACAGTTCTAAGGAAAAATAAAACATGTTAGAAAGTAGCCAAAACCTGTTTGAATCCGTCATCGATCAAGATCACACTAAAAACAGTTGGCAGGATCAGGTTTATCTCTCAGATAAATGCCGAGAGCGTTTTCTTGGTCTTTCCGAAGTTCCTGAATTTGAGCCGATCGGTTTTTTCATGGCGGGGATGGCTAAGTTAGTGGATGGTTATATTGTCGAAAGAGAGCGTGTAGACGTGCACACACTTCTGTTCACGCTTGAAGGTGAAGGGTTGCTGACCTTGGCTAACCAGCGCCAAACCATCCCACCGAATTCATTGGTTATTTTACCGGCAGGGTTACCCTACCGTTTTGAACTCAGTAACAAGAGTAATGATTGGAAAATGGTGTGGCTATTGCTCTCTCCCAATGACAAATGGAAGTCGGTCATTGCTGGCGGTCAGGCCGTTGTGCCCTTTCATCAGTGCGAACAGGTGTGGTCGCTAATGAGCTTACTTCACCATGAGATATCCGGTCGTTCGAGTTACCGAAAGTTGCTCAGCAGTGAAATTGCTCGATTATTAAGCCGAATGGAAGCGTCACCTTCGAACTCAACACTGCGTGTGCAAAGTGTGTTTAACCTGATCGAATCTCAACTTCACCTTGCTTGGAGCGTGAAACAGATAGCGAAACAATGCTTTTTAAGTGAAGAGCAGCTTAATCGCTTAACCAAAGCATTATTTGGTCAAACACCTCAAGAGCGCCTGATTCATTTACGTATGGAAAAAGCCGCTGAGCTACTCCACCACAAAGAGTGGAGTATCAGTATGATTGCTCAACGACTCGGGTATAAAGATCCCTACGCGTTTAGCCATCGATTTAAAAAGTACTTTGGAGAGTCGCCGCGTTCGTACCGAAAACAACGCATTGCTAAGCTCAACCAATAGCGGGGTTACTCTGTTGCGTTGCTATAACTTGCAACTGATTTGATTTCGCCTATCACGATCCCTGTGATTACTATGCGACGCTTATTTTGCCTTCGGCTTACAGTGTCCAGTTCAACGTCTGCCAATTGGGACGTCCAGCGTGCGCTAATAACTGAGGGCATGGATTGACCAGATAGACCCTATCGGCACGCTCACATAACGGTAGGTCATTGATTGAATCAGTGTAGAAATGGATATCATCATAGGATGTCTCTTGTTCTAGAAGCCATTGATTGAGGCGTTCAACCTTACCTTGACGATAGGTGGGAATGCCTTCAATCTCTCTGGTATAGCACTGCCCCTTCACCACTAAATCAATGCCCATCGCCGTATTCACACCAATTCGCTTCGCCACTGCTTTCACAATGAAGTTGACCGTGGCAGAAATGACAATGGTTTTTGTCCCCTTGCTATTTAGCTGTTCCATAAGTGCTTTAGCTTGGGGATAAAAGCGCGGCATAACTTGTTCGGTCACACATTTCTCAACCAGTTCATTCACCTCCGATTTATCCATATCGAGTAGTGGCGACATAGCAAAGGCAAGGTAATCTTCCATGTCCAGTTCCCCTGCCGAATAGAGCGCCATCAAACGCTGGTCTTCTTTAATAAAATTATCTGAAGAAACAATCCCTTGCTCTACAAGAAACGCATTCCACAACATAGAACAATCTGCAGAAAATAGCGTTTCATCCATATCAAACACATACAAAGATTTCGACACGTTAAGCCCTCACAGGTTGAATCTCGTTAAGATTAAACAGTAGCTCTAACTGGCTTCCATCGGCAAATAATCGTTCCGATGACCGATTAAGAAGATCGACCGTCAGCTCACAACGATTTACATCAACTTGGTACCGGATAATATTGCCAAGCAACTGATGATTTTTGACCGTCGCTCGTTGCGGCGCTGAAATATGCGAGCCATATTTTCTTCCCGATTCTTTGACGTAAATAGATTCTGGACGAATCGCGACTTTCTGTTCTACGTCTAGATCGAAGAGACTTTTGGCCGTCGTCGCATCGACCAAGTTGTAATGCCCCATAAATCCGGCCACAAATTCGTTGGCTGGATGGGTATAGATCGATTCTGGCGCGCCCTGCTGGACAATCTCACCTTGATTCATCAAGAAAATTCGGTCCGACATGATCATCGCTTCTTCTTGATCGTGGGTTACAAAAATAGTGGTCAAGTTTAACTCTTTTTGAATGTCTCTTATCTGCTGTCGTAAGTGCTTGCGGATTTTTGCATCGAGCGCCGATAAAGGCTCATCCAATAGCAATATTCTCGGTTTTACTACTAAGGCTCTCGCTAAGGCAACACGCTGACGTTGCCCCCCTGACAGCTGATGAGGATACTGTTTTTCTTTACCTTTTAATTCGACAAGCTCTATGACATGAGCGACTTCTTTGGTGATATCTGCTTTGCCCATGTGTTTCATCTTTAAACCAAAAGCGATATTGCCCTCAACGGTCATGTTTGGGAACAGAGCATAAGACTGAAACACCATACCGATGCCACGTTGCTGAGGGGCAAGATCGGTAATGTTTTCACCCTCAACCCATATCTCTCCCCCTTCGACTGAATTAAGACCGGCTAGGCTTCGTAACAATGTCGACTTGCCACAGCCGCTAGGGCCAAGCAATGTGATGAATTCACCCTTTTCCACCGAAAAATCAATCCCTTCAAAGACAATGTTGTCTCCGAATCGTTTTGTAAGTTGATTAACGCCGACATAACTCATTGCTGCTCCTCACCCTGTTTTCTGTTTAATCGGCTCGCGAGCCATGTCAGTAAAAAAATAAATAAAAAGTAAGTCATCACTAATGCTGAAGTGAAATGCCCGCTGGTTTGGCGCATGTTATAGAGATAGATTTGTAATGTTTCAAAGCGTGTTCCTACAAGAATATTGGCAAAGACAAATTCACCGAGTAAGAATGAGAACGAGAGAAACAGTGATGCAAGTAACCCCTTTTTAAGATTGGGGACAACCACCAACAAAAAAGCTTTTGGGGTACTGGCTCCTAGCAAGTGAGCAGCATCCATCAGGTCGTTAAGATTTATCGCTTCAAAGCTATTCGCAATCGCTCGATACATGAAAGGCAGTGCAATAGTGAAATAAGTGCCAATTAGAATCCATGGTGTTCCAACAAGAGGCACACTGCTGTCCGCATAGAGTTGTAAAAGCCCAACCGATGAGACTACAGGCGGTACAGCGAATGGTAATAAAATCAGAATATTGAGTAGCTTATCCAGTTTGGGGAAATAGTAAAAAACCACAAATATCGTAGGCAAGACTAACACCACACTCAAGGCCAACGCAGAAAAACACACAAACAGAGATCGCCCAAATGCTGCCAAAAAACGCGGATCGGAGATCAGCTTCAAATACCAATCGAAAGTAAAACCGTCAGGTAGAATGGTGGCGCCCCAACTCGATGACAGTGAGTACACAAGTGTCGCTATAATCGGGATTAGCATGATGCCAACGATGGAGTAAACCACGCTCTTGTGGTAGAGCATATTCGCATTACTTTGCAGCATGATAACTCCTTGAAAGTAACCACTGATTGATCACCGTGATAAACGCTAGAATAGCAATGAGTATGGCCGAGATGGCCGCTGCTAGATTTGGCTCTAGGAAGAGATCACCTGACACCAGACTCGCTATTCGTACCGTGATGACATTGTAATTACCGCCGGTCAGAGCGTACACACTGGCATAGGCACCCATAGCGTTAGCAATCAGAATGATCAACGTGCCCAGTAGCGCTGGGGAAAGAACAGGTAACGCAACTTGAACCCAGATCGGAAGAGCGGT
>NZ_JBNGCJ010000755.1:0-4184 GCF_049974785.1 Vibrio genomosp. F10 str. 9ZD137 | reverse complement strand
CTGAACCGCTCGTCCGATCTATTCGCTATAAATGAAAAATACTCTCAAGACCCGTAAGTTAAGCTTTATTCGTTTGTTATCTTCTGTTGCTGTGATTCTTTTCGTATCAATCTTACTTTATTTGAATTCCGATCTCTCTGACTCTAAGGTACACGATCATTCGCATCAGGCTGTTGTCCAAATGCTGCAAAAAAAAGTGTTTGAACCTGTCCTACCAGATAGAGCGGTGACTCTTCCTCACGACTTTAAATCCCACCCGGAATATCAGCATGAATGGTGGCAGTACTTTGCTAATGTTGTTGACCAGCAAGGCACTGAATATGCTATTCAGTGGAGCTTCTTTCGAATAGCTCGGGATGAGAGAAAGACTGAAGGCTGGCAAAACCCGCAGATCTATATTTCTCATGCCGTCATTTCTAATAAAACGCAAGTGTGGAAAGAGCAGAGGATTGCTCGTGGGGGAATCGGACAGTCGGGCACGAATGTGAACCCATTTAAAATATGGATTGATAATTGGGGGTGGCAGTCATTGGGCTATACGCCATTTCCTGGCGAATTAGATATTTCAACTAATGACTTCAGCATAAACCTTCAAACATTGACAGCAGGCCCTTTTGCGCTACTTGGCGAGAATGGGTATCAGCCCAAACATGATCTCCTTCCTATCGCGGCATTTAACATTAATGCGCCATTTTTGTCTGTATCTGGCGAACTGAGCCTAGATAATGGTGAGCCATTGAAAGTGAAAGGCAGTGCATGGATGAGCAAAGAGTGGGGGAGCCAGCTGATTTCGAAGCATCAGGAAGGTTGGGATTGGTTTGTCATTAACTTAACCCCGACTGAGACGTTAACCATAAGTCGTTATCGTCATCATGAACAAATGCCGTATCTCTATGGTTCTATCATCAGCAATAGTGGAAGAATAACGTTACTTGATGAAACGAGTATCTCGTTAAGCCCTTCAAAAACGACGGTATTGTCGAACGGAAAAAAAATACCTCTTGAATGGAGTATAGTGATTGCTGAGCATGGCATCGATGTATTACTCACACCGGTTAATCGCCATTTATTATTACCTTTTGTTATTCCTTACTGGGAAGGGCCAGTTGAAACATCAGGTTCTCACGAAACAAAAGGATTTATGCAACTAACGGGCTATTAATACCAAATGTAGTATAGATCTCATTTTTTAGATGATTAGACTCGCTTAATCTTTTGATTAGCGAGTTTTTTTATTCTAGTTCTTTTGTGTAACATTGTGTTATAAATTGAATGATTAAGTGTGCCTCTGATTGTTATATCGGAAATTCCGAATTAACATATCAGAAGAAACGAAATTATATTTGCTGAGGATAAAAGCTAGTCACCATTAATTTCGTTAATTTTTTAATTATTTAAAATTCTAAGGGCAACAACAACATGACAAGTATGATTCGTGACTTCTTAAAAATGGAGTCATCTAGTGGTATTTTACTGGTCATTGCCGCAATCACTGCGATGATGATAGCTAACTCGCCTCTCAACGGCTTTTATCAGGGTTTTTTACATACTTATTTGTTGGGGATGTCTCTATCTCATTGGATCAATGATGGCTTAATGGCTATCTTTTTTCTTATTATCGGTCTTGAAGTGAAACGTGAGCTGGTTGAAGGTGCGCTGAAGTCAAAAGAAACAGCGATGTTCCCAGCAATCGCGGCAGTAGGTGGAATGTTAGCGCCTGCACTTGTTTACGTTTTATTTAATTATCAAGATCCAGAAGCCCTCGCCGGTTGGGCAATACCTGCTGCCACCGATATTGCATTCGCACTTGGGATTATGGCCCTTCTGGGTAATCGTGTTCCTATCAGCCTAAAAGTCTTTTTACTTGCGTTAGCGATCATCGATGACTTGGGCGCTGTTATTATTATTGCGCTTTTCTATACCAACGATTTGTCGGTAACTGCGTTGACAGTCGGTTTTATTTCAACTGCTGTTTTGTTTATCTTAAACTCACGTCGTGTCACGTCTTTACCTCTGTACCTAATTATCGGCTTCGTGCTTTGGTTCGCGGTACTAAAATCTGGAGTGCATGCAACGTTAGCGGGTGTTGTTGTCGGGTTCGCTATTCCATTAAAAGGGAAAACAGCCAGTGACTCGCCACTTAAAACGTTAGAACACGCCTTACACCCGTACGTCGCATTCGGTATTTTACCTTTGTTTGCGTTAGCTAACGCAGGCGTATCTTTACAGAATATCTCGGTAGAAGGTTTAACATCTATGCTTCCTTTAGGGATCGCTTTAGGCCTATTGGTGGGTAAGCCTATTGGTATTATGTCTTTCTGTTGGCTGTCGCTGAAATTGGGGATTGCAAAGCTTCCTGACGGGATTCAGATGCGACATATTTTTGCCGTGTCTATCTTGTGTGGTGTGGGCTTTACAATGTCGATATTTATATCTTCATTGGCTTTTGGCTTTGAGAAAGAAGTCATGGACACATATGCTCGTCTAGGAGTTCTACTTGGCTCTACAGCTTCTGCACTATTGGGGTATGCAATTTTAAGTATTGTTTTACCAAAGCAAAAAGCCGTGACAAATTAATTTAAAATAGTTCGCAAAGGCAGACTTTAACGTCCCTTTGCGAACTCTTCTCCTATCCAAATCTCTCGCCCAGTTACACTTAGATACAGAAAATTATCGTTTAATCTACAACGTTATTTGACAAGTCATTTCTTCCTTTTATTCATTGAGCAATAAGTAATCAGTCCGTTGTCTTTTGAATATTTACTAATCTATTTAGATGGTATTTTCGTCGTATTTGTCAGTTTTTTACGGAAATACCGAGTTATTGGTTCATAACAAGCGAGTATTCAAGCTAGTGCTATTTAAATAAACTCCTCGTTCAATAATAACGTTACTTTCTGTATTTCGTTTTTGAATATTATTGCGTTATAGATTGGTTGTGATTATGCTTTTTTTAAGGTTTCTCATGCCCTAACTCGTATACACTAATTCAAATATCGGATTTATTTTGAGTTAGCGTCTTGCTACTTGATTCTATGGTCGAAGTTTTTGGAGGCTATTTTTAATGCTTATTGCTGTCCTGTCAGGTTTTTTCCTGGCGGCATTTGTTCCTTGGTTGTTTAAGCGTTTTGGTGAGAAAACCAGCCACTTGCTCGCACTGTTGCCAGCGGCTTTGTTTGTCTATTTTCTTACTTTTTTGCCGGCTGTGACAAGCGAAGGTCGACTGCTGATCAGTTATGAATGGGTACCACTATTAGGTATCAGTTTGAATTTTTGGCTAGATGGGTTGAGCCTACTGTTTGCGTTACTGATTTCGGGTATCGGCTTTTTCGTCATTATTTATACAGGCAGCTACCTAGCTCATAAAGCCGATCAGCGTAAGCTCTTAATGTATCTGATGGCATTTATGGCGGCGATGCTCGGCGTTGTGCTGTCTAGCAACCTGATGGCCATGTTTGTCTTCTGGGAACTGACCAGCATTACTTCGTATATGCTGATTGGCTATTACCATGAAAAAGAATCATCGCGTAAATCAGCGCTTCAAGGACTCATGGTGACCGTTGGTGGTGGTCTTGCGCTACTGGCGGGCATTATTATGCTTGGCCTGATTGCCGGTACTTATGAAGTCAGGGAGATTCTTGCTCAAGGCACGAGTCTTCAATCCCATCCCTTATTCCCTGCAATGATGGTGTTGGTTCTACTTGGTGCATTTACTAAGTCAGCACAATTCCCATTTCATTTTTGGTTGCCTAACGCGATGGCTGCCCCAACGCCTGTCAGTTCTTACTTACACTCCGCCACCATGGTAAAAGCGGGTGTCTATTTGATGGCTCGATTGCAACCTACGATGGCAGGTTATGAAGCATGGACTGTTGCGCTTACATTCTTTGGTGCGACGACAATGTTACTCGGAGCCACTTTGGCTGTCACTAGTACCGATTTGAAACGTATTTTGGCGTACTCAACCGTAATGGCATTAGGTACGTTAACGATGCTCATTGGTATCGGTACGGAAGCTTCATTGGTTGCAGCGGTAGTCTTTCTGTTAGGTCACGCGCTGTATAAAGGTGCGCTCTTTATGGCCGCGGGTACGATTGATCATGAAGCGGGAACAAAGGACGTACGTGAATTAGGCGGGCTTAGAAAGGCTATGCCATATACGGCCGCCTTTATGTCATTAGCCG
>NZ_JBNGCJ010000754.1:0-1054 GCF_049974785.1 Vibrio genomosp. F10 str. 9ZD137 | reverse complement strand
TATGTCGCAAGTTCAAGTCTTGCAAGGGGAGCCACTTTTAAAAAGGCCTCATCATTTGATGAGGCCTTTTTGCATTTAGGCTCTGCTATCCTTTACGTAATAAAAACCCTCACTACCCTGCTATTGAGCCTAAGAGACATTTACCTGCCATTGTTAAAACTTCACGGCTAATAGTTAACAACTGATCCTTAATGAAAGCTTGATACAATCAGTTACATATAGAAGCATTTGAAAATGACTTTTTTTGCGGTAGAAATTTAATCTCTATCATACTTTGAAGCTAACGATATTTTCTCGGCTATACTTCTAAACTATGCTTTATTGATACATCCGCTGATACAACGGTATCGCTTTTAAACCACGTAATGTGTGGGGACTGCTTAATGAAACTAAAAACACAGGCTTATTTGCTTTCAGGGATCATCTTGATTGCACTGCTTGCTATAACCATGACCGGTTTATGGACACTGCGCGTTGCCAGTAATCTCGATAACAAAGCGCGAGTGACTGAATTATTTAAAAGTGCTTATAGTATTTTAACCGAAGTCGAGAAAATGGCGGCGGATGGCACACTCGAAGAAGAAGAAGCCAAGCAGCTTGCGACACGACTGCTGCGAAATAATATTTATAAAGACAATGAATATGTTTATGTCGCTGATGAGAACATGATATTTGTTGCTGCTCCTCATGATCCAGAAATACACGACACCAGTTTCCACGATTTTAAAGATGGTTCTGGCAACAGTGTTGGGCAGTTATTGCTTAATGCTCTCGGTAACTCCAACCGAATGGTCGAATACACTTGGACTCAAAAACAAGCTGACGGCTCGATTGAAGATAAACTCTCAATAGCCCAAAAAACCCCTCGCTGGAGCTGGGTAGTAGGAACAGGGATTGGCTTTAATGAAACCAACGCTCGCTTTTGGTCTAGTGCTCAATTGAAGATTACGATGTGTCTCATCATTGGCGCCGCTATTTTACTTCTTTTGATTGTCTCGATTAGAAAGATGCTTGCGCTTCTCGGTGGAGAGCCACAAGAGGTAAGTGATGCCGT
>NZ_JBNGCJ010000753.1:0-1520 GCF_049974785.1 Vibrio genomosp. F10 str. 9ZD137 | reverse complement strand
TGCCGCTAACTTCGGGTGAATTTGCGGTTCTGAAAGCGCTCGTGACCAACGCTCGTGAGCCAATGTCCCGTGACAAGCTCATGAACATGGCGCGTGGCCGTGAGTATTCCGCCATGGAACGTTCGATTGATGTGCAAATATCTCGCCTGCGTCGTATGTTAGAAATCGATCCAAGTAAGCCGCGTTATATTCAAACGGTATGGGGCCTTGGCTACGTTTTTGTTCCCGATGGAAAAGAAGCTTAACCCTCGTTACTCAACTCGCATTTCCTATACTCGCATTCCCTAGCTTTTAGTGCCGATTGAGGCGTGATTCTTCTAAAAGCTAGGGTGCGTTGCTAGGGATCAGCAAAGGCTCTCATTATGCGCATTCGCAGCTCGTTCACTCAAACCATCGTATTATTTCTTACCTTACTGATTGCTAGCCAAGTTTATTCTTACTATGCCGTGTTTAACTACGCCTTAATGCCGAGTTTGCAGCAGTTCAATAAAATCATTGGTTTCGAAATTCGCTTGATGCTCGATGAGACGAACAGTGAACTGGCAAAATTAGAGATGGATGCACCTTTGCGTCGTCGAGTTTTAGAGCAACTTGGCGTGACGATTCATTCTTCTGATAGCCCCATTTCTGATGAATTTGAACGGGCCATGAGTATCGATTTAATGAGTGAGGATATGACTCAAGAATTGGATACCGAGACAGAAGTTCGAATGTTACTGGTTAACGATAGCTATGTTCTGTGGATGCAAATTGATGCTCTTCCCAATTCACTGATACGAATCCCTCTTTCAGAACTGCAAGAAGATGACTTTAAACCTCTTTTTTATAACAGCTTGATGGTGGCCTTTTTGGTCATAGCGGGGGGCTGGTTGTTCATCCGACTGCAAAACCGCCCTTTAATTGCATTGGAAAAAGCCGCAAAAGGGGTTGGGCTAGGCGATATTCCGCCACCCTTACCAGAAAAAGGCCCTTCCGAAATTCGCTCGGTAACGCGTGCTTTTAATCAGATGTCCAAAGGTATTCAAGCGCTTGAAGAGGACCGTGCTTTATTAATGGCGGGGATAAGCCATGATCTGCGCACGCCGCTGACTCGGATTCGATTAGCCACCGAAATGATGCCGCCACAAGAAAGCTACCTTGCGGAAGGGATCATCAGTGACACGGAAGAATGTAATGAAATCATTAGCCAGTTTATGGATTATTTGAAGCCCGTTGATCGTCAGACTTTTAGTGCCGTTTATCTGAATGAAATAGCCAATGAGATAGCGTTGGCAGAAACTCATACCGAGATGAACGTCGAGATTGAAACCATACTGGCCGATGACGTTAAGCCCGCGATTGGTAACGCCATCGCTATTAAGCGTGCGATCACCAACTTAGTGGTCAATGCGGTGCGTTATGGGAATGGTTGGGTGCGCATCAGTACCGGTGTGACGGCGGATAATAAATTGGCCTGGGTGTGTGTAGAAGATAACGGATCTGGGATTAAACCCGACCAAGTGACTAAGTTGTTTGAACCG
>NZ_JBNGCJ010000752.1:0-1839 GCF_049974785.1 Vibrio genomosp. F10 str. 9ZD137 | reverse complement strand
CACAACAGCGAGCACCCCAACCGCTAAGCGAATCAGTGCACCCAGCAAGGGTGGAAGGTTTCCCGCAACTAATGCGTAGTGAGAAATAACAACGCCACTTGCCTGGCACACACTTGCGAGTAGGCCATAGCCAACCCCTGCACGTGAAACCTGGTTAGCATCTCCATTAGGCTGAAACACAACCAACGCGACAGCAAACGTGGTAATGACAACGCCTAACCATGCCTGAATTGAGATAACGGTCCCTAGAAATACCAAAGCAAGAACACCTGATAACGGTGGAGCAAGAGACTCTAGCAACAAGGTTTTATTAGGACCAATTCGCTTTAAAGCCGCGAAGTACGCAGAATCACCAATCGCGATACCTATCACTCCAGACACGGCAAGCACCAAAAAATACTCCGGTGTTAACGTAAATTCTGGGCTTGGGATAAACGGAAGAACAAATAGCATCATCGCAGAAGCGATTGTCCCTTTAACAATATTAAGCTGCATCGCTGTGAACTGGTGGCTAAACTGACTGTAAATCCATGTAGCACTCGCCCACACAACAGCTGCAAATAATGCAGCGACTTCCCCATAGAACATCCACTACCCTCTTATTTTTTATGCGCTTTCTAGCCCATTTAGGTCACTCATTGCTATTAACCGAGAAAAAATACCAATCGTCACCAAATAATTGATTTTTATCTATACATTCAAACTCAACTTACATATCTTTTACATTAAGCACTGAAAGCTCACATACGTTAGCATTTTAGATAAAAGGAAGTACTTATGTTTCTCGATTATTTAGCTCTTGGCCTACTTATATTTGTCGCATTAGTTATCTTTTATGGGATTATTGTCATTCATGACATTCCGTACGAGATCGCAAAGGAAAGAGAGCACCCTCATCAGGATGCGATTCATTACGCAGGCTGGGTCAGTCTTTTCACTCTTCACGCTATCTGGCCTTTCTTATGGATATGGGCAACGTTATGGCGAAAAGAGCGAGGTTGGGGATTCAGTAAGCTCGAAGCGGAACAACACGACATTCATAACCGAGTGGATCAACTCGTCGATCAAATCGAACAGCTTAGAAGTGAAGTTTCGAGCCTAAAATCAGAATCAAATCAGGCTAATCCAAGTCAGGAGGACAAATAATGGATTTACTATTAATTCTTACTTACACCGCCTTCTGTATCGCAATTTTCAAGATATTTAAAATCCCACTGAACAAATGGACGGTACCCACTGCGGTACTAGGTGGCGTTGTGTTAATTGGTACGTTGATTTTATTGATGAACTATAACCACCCATTCACACAAATTGGTAATCAAGTCTACTCAACAACCCCAATCGTATCTGGTGTTAGAGGTCGAGTGATCGAAGTCCCTGTAGAGCCCAATAAACCATTACGCCAAGGCGATGTGCTGTTTAAAATCGATCCCATTCCATTCCAAGCTGAAGTCGCTAAACTAAAAGCGAAAATCAAGGAAGCCAGCCAGGATGCACTTGGATTAGAGTCTGGTGTAGGAGAAGCAGAATCGACACGCTTAAAAGCCATCGCTGAACGCGACAAGGCACAGCGCGAGTTCGACCGTTACCAACGAGGCTTCGACAAAGGTGCCTTTACAGAGCAAGAACTCGATACCAGACGTCAGGCATTTAAAGCGAGCCAAGCCGCGTTAGAAGTCGCTGAAGCTCAGGTAGAGCAAGCACAAATTGCCTTAGAATCAGAGATTGATGGTGAAAATACCGCTGTCGCTGGTTTGCTGGCCGATCTAAGAAAAGCAGAGTTTAATCTAGAGCAAACGGTCGTGACCGCGCCAACTGACGGTTATGCCACACAACTTG
>NZ_JBNGCJ010000751.1:0-6473 GCF_049974785.1 Vibrio genomosp. F10 str. 9ZD137 | reverse complement strand
CGATCGCATGACATCTACTAATAATTAATTCGTAACCTTGTTAGGCTGCGGAAATGGCAGCTTAATAAGAGTCACAACCCCTATTCTCTTTGCGCCCTTTCCCCAGCTACTATTCTTAACTGGAGAACTATTATGCGCCATTCTGTTTATTTAAAACTCGCCACATTACTCGTTAGAGCGGATCTTAAGCGTGAAGAACGTGAGTGGAAGAGAAAAATTCGTCACAGCAGCTACGATATTCCTTGGGAAAATACCCATCTATTACGTGATATAGGATTAGAAAGCGATGGAAGACCTATTGGATTTTCAGAGCCTGAAGCCGTCAAAGCTGAACGTCGAGTTCGTCACCTTCGTCGTGTATTAAGCACGCGAATACCAACGTAGATAATGGGGTAGGCACTTCACCTACCCCTATGAAACACTAAGGACAAGGGTTGGAGTAAGTCGTACCAACCTCTTGTATCTCTTGAAGTAATTCGTCAGTAAGTACAACATCTAAACTGTCTATATTCATTTTTAACTGATTGATATTGGTAGCACCAATGATATTAGAAGCAACAAATGGACGTTGGTTTACATACGCAAGAGCCATTTGAGCTGGATCAAGCGAATATTGATGAGCAAGGTCGACATACGCTTGGGTTGCAGCGATTCCTTGTGGCGTAAAGTAACGGACAAAACGTTCAAATAAAGTGCATCGAGCATCTGTCGGTTTTTGGTTGTTAAGGTACTTTCCACTAAGGCAACCAAAAGCGAGAGGGGAATACGCCAACAGTTTTACGCCCTCATTGTGACTGATTTCTGACAGGCCGATTTCAAAGCTGCGATTGAGTAAGTTGTATGGGTTTTGTATCGATACAATTCTGGGTAGGTCATGTTTTTCTGCTAGTTTGAGCAAGCTCATGACACCCCATGGTGTTTCATTCGAGACCCCGATATAACGAATCTTTCCTGCTTTTACTAATTCAGACATCGCTTCTAGGGTTTCGATCAGTGTGACTTCTTCTTGCTCAGCGCTGTCAGGGTAGTTGAGTTGCCCAAAACAATTGGTGTTTCGTTGAGGCCAGTGCAGCTGATAGAGATCGATGTAATCTGTTTGCAGTCGTTTTAAACTATCGTCGATCGCCAGATGAATATTACGACGATCAAGTTTCATATTATCGCGGATGTATGGAACGTTCCGTGGGCCTGCAACTTTCGTAGCCAGAACCACTTTCTCTCGTTTAGAAGATTGCTTAAGCCAGTGTCCAATATAACTTTCGGTAAGACCTTGTGTTGATGCTTTTGGTGGAACGGGATACATCTCAGCCGTATCAATAAAGTTGACCCCTCTTTCCAATGCATAATCCAGTTGATTGCACGCATCCGCTTGAGTATTTTGCTCTCCAAAGGTCATCGTACCGAGGCAGATTTTACTGATCTCTAAACTCGAGTGTGGCAACTTTGTGTACTGCATAGTACTTCCTTGTTCATCGTATCGTTGTTTTACCAATATATGTGAATCCCTCTATGGATCAAATGGATTAGGGCAAGAATTCGCAAAAATGCCAGCTTTGTCTAGAATGATAATTGGAGGTGCGTATATGCAGAAAAGACAATTAGATAAATGGATTCATGGATATCACAAGGATTCATACCAGGCCCCTAAGGTGTTTGTAATAGGATGCTCTGATTTATCTCAGTATCAAATAGCCGTCGAATATAAGCACAAATTGGAGCCACTCAAACAAGATGACGATCCCATGCACTTTGACTCTCTAGAGCTAGTCAAAGAAGAGTTGGTCCGATTGGGTATCGATAAAGCGTACCTAAGGTTACATAATGCCTATGACGAGTTTGGTCGTGAAGGGGGCATTTCATACTGTGATATTGAGCTATCGTTGGCGATGCATTGACTGTGCTGTTACTTACTTTAAATAAAGACTCTGTTCAATAAACACGTCGTTAAATAAAGTATTTATCGAGAATAGCCGATGTAAATTGAGTCCGAAGATAAAACCCCCGCGGGCGAGTTTTTATCCGTTTACCACTAGAGCCGAACGCATCGGTTAACACTCGGCCATGGGCGGCTTTTGGTCTGAGTTGCAACACTTCGCCGTGTTTCGCGGTGATCTGTTCTACTCGGCCTAGAACAATCAGTTCCATTAATTCTTCCCAATCGGCTTTAAGCTGCTGCTCTTCCTCTTCTGATGGAGACCAGATTAGAGGGGATCCTACTCGTCGTTCCGCTAATGGGATTTCTCTTTCTCCTTCTACGGGGATCCAAAGAACTCTTGATAGCTTATTTCTGACGTGGCTGTGCTCCCAACTTAAACCATGAACACCAACAAGAGGAGCCACACAGACAAAGGTTGTTTCAAGTGGTTTACCGTTATAGCCAATAGGGATACTTTTCAGCTCTATACCCAGTGTTTCAAAGTCTTGTTGAGGTTTGCTTCCTGCTGTTGCCCCTAAGTGCCATTCTAATAATTGACCTACCCAGCCTTTGTCTCTCTTCAGGTCTTCAGGGACAAGGATATTAGCTTCATCAGCGAGATCTTTTAAAGAAAGACCCGCAATCGCATTGGCTCGAGTGAGTAGTTCGTTTTCAGAGATGGGTTCAGGCTTCATAAGGTCGCTAACGGGAGTGTAAAGATCGTTATCATAACAAATGTGTTTTTAATTCGTAATGGGGAATAAGTATTCACCCAGTAGAAAAGATCATCACTTATCAACTTATCCACAGGGATGGCTGTTTTTAAGTGTTAATTCATGATTATGTACAAATGATCAGTGCTTTTAAGATCGGTTAGGACTTGTTATTCGCCATTTTGCCATTATTAAATGATTTTTTTGTGGATAAGACTCTGGTTGGATGATCTTTGACCATGTTGTTTTTAGGGTAAGAAAATAAACATCGATAGTTTATTTTTACTCATGATTATTTATTTAACTTTCTGATTTATATTGATTTATAATTAAGATCTCATGGCTGGAACTATGTTGAAATGAAAGTTTTCAATACGAAATGATCTGTATTAACGACTTTCTTCACACGGTTATTCACAGAAAAGGTGAATAAATGTGGCTTAGGTCTCATTGTGGTGTTGATAAGTGCTCCTAGGCTTAGAAGTTATCCATATTAGGGGTTGTTACCAATAAATCACGTGCTAATCACACTAGTAAGTTTGCTCCTGTTGGGGATATGTGGAAAAATCACTGTAATTAAAGATATTATTCGAGGTTGGCCAGTGATAGATGGCGATGGTTACCGCTTAAATGTGGGAATTGTAATCTGTAACAACCATGGTCAGGTCTTCTGGGCTAAACGATACGGACAACATTCATGGCAATTTCCTCAAGGGGGGATTGATGACGGAGAAACGGCTGAGCAGGCAATGTTCAGAGAGCTCTATGAAGAGGTTGGTCTAACAAAAAAAGACGTGAAAATCGTAGCAACAAGTCGTCATTGGCTCAGATATAAATTGCCAAAACGCTTAGTTCGTTGGGATTCAAAGCCTGTCTGTATCGGACAAAAACAGAAATGGTTTTTATTGCGCTTAGACTGTGATGAATCACAGATAGATATGCAGCGCGGTAGCACCCCTGAATTTGATGGTTGGCGTTGGGTAAGTTATTGGTACCCAGTAAGACAAGTCGTTTCGTTTAAGCGGGATGTGTATCGTCGAGCGATGAAAGAATTCGCTTCAATGGCGATGCCATTCAAAGAGCGAAAACTAAAAGGTAAGCGGAAGTTTAAAAGAGGGTAGAATCGTTATGCTTTCTCAACTAAGGGAAATAGTTGAACAGGTATCAAAAGTTGATGATGTCTATCAAGCGTTTGATATTTTAGTTAAGCAAACATGCAGCGCTATGGAAACAGAGTGCTGCACTATCTATCTTGCTAATGAAGAGCGAAGTCGCTTAGAGCTGATGGCGACTCAAGGACTGGAGTTTTCAGGCGACAAAATCCATATTAACTATAATGAAGGTCTTGTCGGATTAGTTAAGCGTAGTGCCGAACCTATCAATATTGCGAATGCTTCTCAGCATGCCAATTTTAAACTCTTTCCTGAGTTAGGAGAGCAGATTTACCACAGTTTTCTTGGTACACCGATTATTTATCGCAAGCAGGTACTGGGTGTTCTCGTTGTTCAACAAAAGTCCTCCCGTTTATTTAACGAAATTGAAGAATCCTTTTTAGTCACACTGGCTGCCCAGCTTGCTGTGATTATTGCTCATGCACAAACGCAAGGGCATTGGAGTCTTGAAAAAAAACAGCACGTTAATATAGGTAATCCTGCCTCTTCCGGTGTCGCTATTGGTGAGTTTTGGTGGGATGACGCTCAACCTCAGTTGTCTGATGTTCATCCGGCCTCCAACATTAACGTGAGTCAAGAGCAAGAATGGTTGATGGTGGCCATTGAAGATGCTCTTAACGACTTTGGCCGGATGAGAAAAAAACTGCATGGTGATATAAACAAAGAAACGTTAGCGATTTTTGATCTGTTTACTCACTTGCTCAACGATCCAATGCTGCGAAAAGACTTAAAAAGTCATATTCAGAAAGGGGATAAAGCCGATTGGGCCCTTAGGCAGGTCGTCGAGTCTTATTCCAACCGTTTTGCGCGAATGTCTGATGTTTATTTAAGAGAACGAGCACAGGATATTCGTGAGTTAGGTCAGCGCTTACTGTTTTTTTTGTACAACACTCAGAAAGAGCAGCAGCATCTTGAAAAACCAGTCATTTTGGTTGTTAGGGAACTGACTGCTTCCATCTTAGCATCTATCCCCAAAGATAAGTTACTTGCGGTTGTCGCGTTAGATGGTGCTGCGAATTCTCATGCCGCGATTTTGTCTCGCGCCCTTGGCATTCCTGCGGTGATGGGATTAAGCCTGAATCTGACAGAGATAAATGGTAAACGCGGTATCGTTGATGGATACAGCGGAAAGGTTTTAGTTTCACCGAGTAAACAGCTGTTAAAAGAATACCGTGCATTGGCTAACGAAGAGCGTGAACTGACATCCATGGTCAGCAAAGGCTCGGATAAACCCGCGATGACAGCCGATGGGTATCGCATTGAAATGTTATTGAATGCGGGGCTCAGTGCCGATACTAATATTGCGATCAATCAGGGCGTTGATGGCGTTGGTCTATATCGAACCGAGATTTCTTTTTTGCTCCAGCATCGCTTTCCATCAGAAGATGAACAGATACAGCAGTATCGTAGTGTTTTAAGTACGTACCCTAATAAGCGTGTCGTGATGAGAACCTTGGATGTAGGAGGGGACAAAGCTTTACCTTATTTGCCTATAGAAGAGGACAATCCTTTCTTAGGTTGGCGAGGCATTCGATTTACCTTAGATCATCCAGATATCTTTCTGATTCAGATTCGAGCGATGTTACGCGCAAGCACCGAGCATCATAATCTCAGTATATTGTTACCAATGATAGCGAGTGCTCAGGAGCTGGATGATGCGTTATTATTAATAAGGCAAGCGTATAAAGAAGTGTCTAAGGTCGATGAAAGTATCCGTATGCCAAAAGTCGGGATCATGATCGAAGTGCCTTCGATGCTTTACTTACTTCCTCTTATCGCTAAGAAAATTGATTTTGTATCGGTTGGTACCAACGACTTAACGCAATACCTTCTTGCCGTTGATCGTAATAATTCAAGAGTTGCTGATGTGTATGAGTCATTCCATCCATCTGTGATCATGGCGCTGAAACATATTTATGATACTTGTGACCGCTTAAAGCTGCCAGTTTGTGTTTGTGGTGAGTTAGCAGGGGATCCTATTGGTTGTCTCTTGCTTGTTGGCTTAGGATATACCTCACTGAGTATGAATACCTCTAACGTGGCAAAGGTTAAGTATTTATTGCGTCACTCTGAAACGACTGAATTAAAACAATTTGCTAATAAAGCCTTAATGAAAGCGTATGGGAAAGACATCTATACTATGATGTCATCGCATTTTGAAGATAGAGGTTTTGCTGGGTTTATCCGAGCAGGCAAAAAATAGAGGTTGTTGTGCATATAGAATTGTTATTTCTGTTGGTTTTACTGGGTGCTTTTGTTGGTGTAATGGCGGGTTTATTAGGGATCGGCGGAGGGCTGATCGTCGTTCCTGCTCTTCTTTATATTTTGCCTTCCATTGGTATTGGCGCGGAAAGCGTTATGTTGGTTGCGTTAGCGACGTCTCTGGCAACGATTATTTTAACGTCAGGCTCTTCGGCTTTAAACCATTTAAAGCTCGGCAATGTTGATATGTTCATCATTAAATGGCTGATGCCAGGAGTGATCTTTGGTGGCTTTTTCGGTACCTATATTGCCGAGTGGGTACCCACAGAGTACCTCCCTAAGATTTTTGCTGGCATTGTGACTCTATTAGCCATTCAAATGCTGATTTCGGTAAAGTCCACCAAGACAAAGAAAATGCCTAGCAGCGGGGTAACATTACTGTGCGGTTCTGGTATCGGTGTCATTTCAAGT
>NZ_JBNGCJ010000750.1:0-1099 GCF_049974785.1 Vibrio genomosp. F10 str. 9ZD137 | reverse complement strand
CGGCCATTTCAATGACAGCGGTCGAGCCATCACCGACCAATCCAAAGAAACCATCAACCCTATTACCCATTGGACCGGTGACTTGCTGTTCAACAATGATTCCTCCCGTCGCATCAACAAGAGATTGAACGGTTCCTTCTCCGCCATCTGCCATCGGTAACTTAACGTATTCCGCATTGGGCATCACTTGTTTGAAGCCACGTTCAATCGCACAAGCCACTTCCATTGCTGTTAAGCTTTCTTTGTAAGAATCCGGAGCAATAACCACTTTCATAGAGATTTCCTAATTTTTATTGTTATAGAAGAACAAGGCTTAAGATATACACCAATGTCATTGCAGTAATACCCTGTACTAGCGTCGCCATCGTTTGTGCTCGGTAAGCTAAGCCGACTGACATGCGGCTGAATTGAGACACTACCCAGAAGAAGCTGTCGTTAGCATGTGACACGGTCATTGCACCAGCGCCTATCGCCATCACGGTCAATACGCGGCCCATTTCCGAATCAAGCCCTAGTTGCGCTAACATCGGAGCAACCAATGCAGATGTGGTCACTAAAGCAACGGTCGATGAACCTTGGGCCGATTTTAGCGCCGCTGCGACAATAAATGGCATGAATATACCCACACCCAGCGCCGATAATGTCGTACCAAGATAGTCACCAAGTGGCGTCGCTTTTAGTACCGCACCAAACGCACCACCTGCACCAGTGATCAATAAGATTGGCGCTGCAGACAGAATACCTTGATTAATGCGCTCGCCAAATTCTTCAATTTTGTTACTGGCTTTAAGCAAACGAGTCGCCAGTAGTAAACCAATAAATAACGCGGTTAACGGCTGACCTAAGAAATTCAACACATCGTAGACGCCACCTTCACCGAGAGGCAAGCTTGGGAAACGGGCAATGGATCCAAAACAAATAAGCAAAATAGGAACAAAAATAGGGGCGAATGCTTGAGTTGCCGTTGGTAATTCACCGTAAGAGGCTTTTAGTGTTTTCCAATCTTGATTCGCTGCTTCAAATTCCTCTGCTTTTACATCTGGCTCTACGTCTTTAAAACGATTTGCCCATAACATACCAGCCAATGATGCAGCCGCGG
>NZ_JBNGCJ010000749.1:0-3198 GCF_049974785.1 Vibrio genomosp. F10 str. 9ZD137 | reverse complement strand
CTGGCCTATCGGCGGATCTATTAAAACAGCCCATTTCTATCGACTTTTCTGGTGAAAATTCATCGGGTTCGGGTTATTCCGTCGGAATAGATCTACTCGCAGATTGGGATATTGCTCCATTATCTCCTTATGTTGGTGATCGTTGGACGCAAGAACTCTCCGGCCATGCGCCTTGGCAGTCTGAGATTAATATCCAACTCAATGATGTTGGATTTACTTATCAAATCGATCTAACCGCAGATATGACCATGGTAAAAAGCGATTACCCTTATCCGTTAAACAAACCGTCAAAACAGAAAGGGGAAGCACGCTTGCAAGCGTCAGGTAATCAAGAATCGATCAGTGCTCGTTTATTAATGCCAAGAGCAAAATACCAAGCAGAAATTGATATTAGACCTGAGACGCCTGTGCTAACGGCAACGAATCTCGTTGTAGGAAATGGCAGCTTTAAAATTAGCCCTATCGCGGGGCATCACGCACAGATTCGAACCAATAAGTTTAACCTGGATAAATGGCTCGAGATTGGCAGTCGACCAGTGCCGAAGCAAAAGGCCGTTCTGGATGAACTCAATACGCCCGAGATCCCTATGCCGGAAAGGGTCAATATCGATGTGGCGGATCTCACGTTGGCGGATATCGAATGGCATGATGTTAACTTTTCAGCACGAAGAAAAAACTTAGGCTGGCATTTTGATCTCGAGAGCCAAGAGGCAAGTGGTCAAGCAAGCTATATAGAGCCTTATGATCTTTCGGTCGCACTGGATCGTTTGCATGTTTATATTCCCGCTTTAGATGAGGTAAAGGAAGATCGATCCATTTTAACCAGTAAGAGTGAGCCAGCAGGGGTAATCACACATTTTGATCGCACTTTTCACCAGTCAATGCCAAACTTAACATTAGCGATTGATGATTTTTGGCTGCAAGGTTACAAAGTCGGTAAAGTGAATGTCGATTTAGTACGCCAAGGCAACCGGTTAGAATGGAATGATATTTCGGTCAAAAGTGGCACCAATAGCATCTCAATCAATGGTGCCTGGACGTTAACGGACGATCAAAGTATCACTGAATACAATATGGCAATGAGTGGTGATAACAACAGTGATCTTATGGAGCGTTTTGGTATCAGTTCCGGTATTCAGCGCGCCCCCTTTGATCTTTCTGCACAACTGAAGTGGAACGGTGCACCTTGGTCAATGCAAGTGAATACCTTAGAGGGCAAGGTGAGCAGTAAGCTTGGTAAGGGGGTGGTTTCTGATGTGAGCGGTGCCGCTCGATTGCTTGGTCTGTTTAGCTTAGATTCTATTATTCGTAAGATGCAGCTCGACTTTACGGATGTGTTCGATAAAGGAATGGCGTTTAATTCGATTAAAGGAACCGGTGAAATACGAGATGGGATTTTTGTTACTAACGATATCCAGATGGATGCAGTGGCTGGCGAAATGAACATCAAAGGGTTGGCGAATCTCAATGATCGAACCGTCGATGCGGAAGTGAATTTTGTCCCAGATATTACTTCAGGGATCCCTGTCTTAACCGCTTTTGCTGTGACGCCACAAACCGCTATTTATGTTTTGGCTATTACGACGGTGATCGCGCCTGTAGTCGAGGTTTTTACCCAGGTGAATTACCACGTTCAAGGGCCACTCGACGCACCAACCGTGAAAGAGTTATCGCGTCGGAAAGCTGAGTTCAAACTGCCCAAAAAGCTTCTTAAAGAGGCGGAATCGGAGTAATACACAATGGAATGTGTTGGCATTATTCAAATGACATCAACGTCAGATCCTATCGAGAATCTGACGTACATTGAACAGGAAGTATCAAAGCTTGCTAACGAAGGTGCAAAGTGGATTGTTACCCCAGAAAACGCATTGATATTTGGTCATCGCAGCGATTATCACCACCACGCAGAGCCTTTGGGAAAGGGGCCAATTCAGCAACGTCTTTGCGATTTGGCTCAGCACTGGTCGGTGTGGATCATCATTGGCAGTATGCCTATTCGCAACCAACAGGGTAATGTCAGCACAACGTGTCTTGTGATCAATCATGATGGTGAACTGGTTGCTCATTACGATAAATTGCATATGTTTGATGTCGATGTAAAAGATACCCATCAACGTTACCGAGAGTCAGAAACGTTTACACCAGGCTCAGAAATCGTGGTGACAGAGACGCCTTTTGGGAAATTGGGGCTGTCAATCTGTTATGATGTGCGTTTCCCCCATTTATATTCTGAGCTGGTTAAACAAGGGGCTGAAATATTGCTCGTTCCTGCGGCGTTTACCGCCGTAACGGGCAAAGCACATTGGGAAACACTATTAACCTCCCGAGCGATTGAAACACAGTCTTGGGTCGTCGCGGTGAATCAAGTCGGTCGGCACCCGTGTGGCCGAGAAACCTGGGGGCACTCCATGATCATCAGCCCTTGGGGGGATGTTGTTCTGCGCCTTACAGACAAACCTCAAAGTGCGATTGTCGAGATCGATTTACAATCGCTTATCGACATTCGTAACACCATGCCAGTGGCGTCGCACACTCGGTTTGAAAACCATTTTAAAAAATAATTAAGAGTAGATTATGAGCCTGAACCGAATCGAAGATGCATTGTTATCGCCAACGGGTCTAACACAGCAAGAAATATCAGAGACACTCGCAAGTATTGCCACACGTCAAATTGATTACGCTGACATCTATTTTCAATCCAGCTGGCATGAATCCTTAGTTCTTGAAGACAGCATCATTAAAGATGGTTCATTCAACATTGACTGTGGTGTTGGTGTACGTGCTGTCGCGGGGGAAAAAACCGGTTTTGCTTACTCTGACCAAATTAACCTTGAAGGATTAACGCAAAGTGCAAACGCTGCTCGTGGTATTGCTCAGCAAGGGCAGAACTTAAAAGTAAAAGCGTTTAGTCGTCATGATAATCAAGCTTATTACTCAGCGATCAATCCACTCGCGAGCTGGGAGAAACAGCAAAAAACGGAATTGCTCAAAGAGCTTGATGCGTACATTCGCACTAAAGAGCCATTGATCCAAGAGGTATCCGTCAGCTTGAGTGGCGTGCATGAAAATATGCTCGTTGCTGCGACCGACGGGACTTATGCTGGCGATATTCGCCCCTTAGTACGTTTGTCTATTAGCGTGTTAGCGGAAAGAGGGGATCGTAGAGAGCGCGGAAGTGCTGGTGGTGGTGGCCGTTTT
>NZ_JBNGCJ010000748.1:0-4321 GCF_049974785.1 Vibrio genomosp. F10 str. 9ZD137 | reverse complement strand
ATCTGAAGCCTAGCAATGCATTTCTGAAAGCACGCAGAAGATTATAAACAATATCAACAAGCCCTAGTATGACTCGTTCTAAGCTGAGACAGAGCATACTTCTTTGAAAGGACGCTAGCCAATGGTAGGAAACCGAGTTCTGGGTGTGGGGCGAGTTCAAGCAGATGTTCGCTGTGGATGGCGGGACAAGGCGCAGAGGTATTGTATTAGAGCCTTTCGCTGCCATGCTCTACCAAGGAAAGGAGTTAACAGGTAATAAGGTTATTTGGCTTAATGATGAGCTCATATCGCTAAACTATCCCTTCAATGGAGCGATTAACGGTGTTCTTGGCGAAAGAGAATATAACGCCTTCGGATGCTAATCGAAAATCACTCACAAGAGGTTCGCACGCCTAGAATCTAGGCGGCTATCTGAGGCTTAGACCTGCTCGTCACAATACCAGTAACCTTTGTTTACTAAATCAGTAAGAAGAGCGATGTCGGCGCTCCCGATTGGTCGATTAAAATCCGAAGCACTTAACGTGTCAGAGTTACAAAGCCTGTGTAAAAAGTCCTGTTGTTCTGAATCAACTTTAAACATGTTGCCATCGATATAAGCGACACATGGCTCTGACTCGTTGTATAACGCACGTAATCCAGAGACTTTCATAAAGGTCACCTCGTTAGCGAGTTGTAGAGAGATCTCTTCACTTTGCCACGCGTCTTCTGGCGGATACAGCGCTAACTGATGGCGAGATTGGCTTAGCATGCTGCCCATAAAGTCCTTGAGCGTATCCGGTTCTTCTATCGCTCGTGTTAGCATTTCTGTCAGCAGAGTGAGGTCACTAGAAAGAATCTCTCCGTGCTGAGCTTGCGTTTTCAAGTTTGGATTGTGAAGATGCACATCCCCAATATCATGAGCTAACACATAATCGGCGAAGTTGCTGACCAGCTCTTGTTCTTTTGGTGAGCGGTATCCCATCGAATAACTCATCGAAGGCTCTAATGCGACACCTTCATGTGGGAAACCGGGTGGAATATACAAAATGTCACCAGGCTCTAGAATGTCATCAATGATGGCATCGAATCCTTCTATTTGTCTTAGGGCTGCCGCACGTTGCGTTTCTTTGTATTGCCCGACATCTTTATCTCCAACTCGCCAGTGACGCTTACCACTGCCCTGAATAATAAATACATCATATTGATCGATGTGTGGGCCAACTCCGCCACCGGTTTCGGAATAACAGATCATGAGATCGTCGAACAACCACTGAGGCAGATGCTTAAAAGCGTGAGATAGCTCAGCAACGCCCTCGTGCCAATGGTTCGCGGCTTGCACGATCAATTGCCAGTGTGAGGCAGGCAATTGGCTGAACTTCGCTTCATCGAACGGCCCATGTTCTGCAATCCATTTATTATCAAAATTAGACACATAGCGAGAATCGACTTCTTCTTCCATGGTTAGGCCAGCCAGCTCTTCAGGGCTGATTGGGTCTTCAAAACGTGCGAATCCACCTTTAATAATGGTGGGCTTTTTATGCCAAAACTCAGCTAGAAAGGAATCTAGGGAAAACGAAAGTTGATACATGTTTTTACCAATTTAAGGGTGGGTATAAATAGCGTGACTACAATGACAATGACAATGACTACAGACGTGATGACAGTTTGGATTCAATATCTGACTTGACTATCTCTATGGCTTTTAGGGCGGTTGTTAGATCGACTTCGTTGGATTCAAGAAGATAAATAAGATCCACAGCCAACTTGATTTCATCTGGCGCGTTGTCCAGCGGAGAATTATTTTCATTCGGCATCTTTTCATGCGGGATATTTTCGTAAGACATAATTATTGGTTCTTTTCTCTAAAGGTAATTTGCTTTTCTATCTTTAGCTTGGCTTCTTGGCAGCGCTGTAACCTTTGTTCCGTGGCAAGTAAAGATTGCTGAGCCTGCTGTTGATGAAAAGAAGGGGCCTGAGATAGCTCTAGCTGTTTCTCTATTACCATATCACGCAGGCGAATTTCCCACTCCTGGTGTTGAGCCAGTTCCTGATAAAGTGCATTAATCGGCTTTCGGTAGTAGCTTGAATGCTTGGGTTCACTTTTGCGAATACCCTGCGTTGAAAGCTCTCTCTGAATAGCGCTTATTTGAGCGAGCAAACGTTCAGATAAAAACTCCGCTCTATCGGCCGTGAGTTTTTTCGCTTGTTCTTCACGAATGATGGTTTTAAAGGTCGACTGGGTTTCAGAGACGCAAGGGACCAGCAATCTCCCGTGGCAATGAAAAAGGCGTTCATCGAACAAAGGTTTATGATGCTCACCACGAGAGCGATCTAATTGCGCGGCCTGATGTGCCAATTGTTCAAGAATGGGCTTTAAGTTTGAAAAATGACTCATAGGTTATACGACTCGTTCCATGGGGTTACGATTTCAGGGGCCATCATAAGCTAACAAACCATGCTTCATACGCTAGTTTTACGGCCAATACACTCACTACAGTTATAAAGACAGGACGAATGAACTTAGCGCCAAATCGAATAGCTGAATGTGCTCCCACGTAGGCTCCCGCCATAAGACAAACACCCATGGTTAACCCAAGTACCCAGTCAATGTGGCCAAGAACAGCGAAAGTGACAAGAGAGGTAAAGTTGCTGGTGAAATTCATTGCTTTAGCAAGGCCAGAAGCTAATAGAATATTGAGGCGGTACAACGCCATAGAACTCACAGTCCAAAAAGCGCCAGTTCCAGGCCCTGCGACACCATCATAAAACCCCAATGTTAGCCCCTGGATAATCTGCTTCTTGCGAATCGATGGTGTGTACTTTGGCAAGACATTCTTAGTTGAATGGGGCGTTTTATGAAAAATGGTGTAAACCGCGGAGGCGAGAATAATCAAAGGAAGCCCTTTTTCTAACCACTCCGTGCTTATTGCATCAACAATTAACGTCCCAAAAATTGCACCAAATAAGGTGGCGACAAACGCATGCCGCCAGAATTTAGGCTTGAACAGTTTTTTCTTGTAATAGGTAAAAGCAGCCGTCGAAGAAGCAAAGGTGGCCGCCAGTTTATTGGTTCCTAACGCGATATGTGGGGGTAACCCAAGTGAAAGCAGGGCGGGTACGGTTAGCATTCCACCACCGCCTGCGACAGCGTCAATAAAACCAGCGACAAAAGCGACCAGCGCTAGCACAACCAGCATGGTCGGCTCTATTAATTCCATAAACTATTCTTCTATTTTATTTTTATTGTCGAGGCCGGTTTATTATTGGGCCTGTGTGAATTAAAAGCAGTGAGAACCAAAGCCGTGAGAATCAAAACGAACGAACCAAAAACGGCAACACGCACTATTTTATCGTTCTTTTAAACGGCGGAAGTGAATCAAGCAACGACTTCCCGTAGCGTTTTGTCACTATGCGTCGATCAAGGATGTACACTTTACCAGAGTCTCGTTCTTTACGCAGTAAACGCCCAACCGATTGAATCAGTTTTTTACTGGCTTCAGGCACACTGATTTGCATAAACGGATTTCCGCCACGCTGTTCAATATATTCCGCGTGCGCTTGCTCAACAGGTGAGGTAGGGACACCAAAAGGAATCTTGGTAATGATGAGATTCTCCAATAGCTCCCCTGGCAAATCTAATCCTTCAGAAAAGCTCCCCGTACCAAACAGCACGCTTGTCTTCCCGCATTGAATCAACGTTTTGTGTTTGTTTAGGATTTCGTTGCGAGAGCTGTCACCTTGAACTTGAATCGCCCAACCTTTTTTAATAAAACCCTTTGCAAGGCCTTCAGCAACTTGGTTCATTTGCCAGTAAGAAGAGAATAAAACAAGATTGGCCTTCTTGTCTTCAATTAGCTTAGGCAATATTTCAATAAGATATTCAGTAAATTGAGGCGCCTGAGGCTCATATTTCATTTCAGGTACAATCAGCTCAGCTTGGTTTTGATAATCAAAAGGGGAAGCCAGTGCTAAAAATTGAGTGCCTGAATCGGGTTTGTCACTGACTCCTGTCTGGTGGCAGAAGAAGCCAAAGGAGTTGAGCGCTCGCATTGTGGCCGAAACCAAAATAGCGCCAATGCAACGGCTCCATAGTTGCTGATCTAACTGCCAACCGACTTCAAGAGGAGAAACGTTGACCGTGAAATCACTGTCGCTTTCTTTCGATACTTCTATCCAACGTGCAAGTGGCGCTCCTTTTTCGCGTGTTGGTTCTGCCATGAGAGTCCAAACTTGAGCGAGATTCTCAAGCCGTTGCAGGTAAAATCCCAGCTCTGCTAATGCCGGTTCTGCCAACTTGCTCGATAGCTCACCGTCTTTTAACCGCTCCGCGATCAGATCCGCT
>NZ_JBNGCJ010000747.1:0-1619 GCF_049974785.1 Vibrio genomosp. F10 str. 9ZD137 | reverse complement strand
TTTAGCGGCTGGGGTCTCGGTGTTAATCAAACAACTGATGCCTGAAATCAAAGTGATTGCCGTCGAACCGGAAGATTCTTCCTGCCTCAAAGCCGCGCTTGATGCTGGTGAGCCTGTTGTTCTTGACCAAGTGAGCATGTTCGCAGATGGCGTTGCGGTCAAACGCATTGGTGATGAAACGTTCCGTTTATGTCAACAATACCTTGATGGGCATATTTCTGTCTCAAGTGACGAGATTTGCTCTGCGGTAAAAGACATCTTTGAAGATACACGTGCCATCGCTGAACCTTCAGGCGCCCTTGCCCTTGCAGGATTGAAGAAGTTTGCAGAGCAAAACCAACTGAAAGGCAAGCAACTCGCCACCATACTTTCAGGTGCGAATACCAACTTCCACGGTTTACGTTATGTTTCAGAGCGCTGTGAACTGGGTGAAAAACGTGAAGGCTTGCTCGCGGTGACCATTCCTGAACGCCAAGGCGCATTCTTTGAATTTTGCGATCTTATTGGTGGCCGAGCTGTGACGGAGTTTAATTACCGCTACAACGACGATAGCCTAGCCAATATTTTTGTTGGTGTGCGTTTGCAAGGTGGGCAAGAAGAGCTCGAACACATCATTAACGATCTTCGCAACGGGGGATACCCTGTCGTGGATTTATCAGACGATGAAATGGCGAAACTACACGTTCGCTACATGATTGGTGGTAAACCGTCGAAACCACTGAAAGAACGCTTATACAGTTTTGAATTTCCAGAATACCCTGGTGCATTGCTTAAGTTCTTAAGCACCCTCGGAACGCATTGGAACATTAGCCTGTTTAACTACCGTAACCATGGCGCCGACTATGGTCGAGTGTTGTGTGGTTTTGAACTGGATGAACATGATTTAACTCGTTTTTCAGCGCACCTGCGTGAATTGGGTTATCAATGCAAAGACGAAACGGATAACCCTTCCTATCAGTTCTTTTTATCCTAAACTCAAAGCCAGTCACCTTGACTGGCTTTTTTATGCTGTACTGTTTAATTAATGCGTTTAGCACATAGATATAATGCTAAAGTGTCATTTTATTCATAGTTAGTTTCTCACTACACTGTGTGTAATTTCATTGCTGTCCTTAAGTGGAGAATACGAATGTTCAATGCCTTAGTTCTAAATCAAGAAGAAAAACGTACCATCGCTCGTGTAGAAAAAATCGATGAATCACAACTGCCGGAAGGCGAAGTACTGATTGATGTCGATTATTCTTCTTTAAACTACAAAGATGGCCTTGCTATCACAGGAAAAGGCAAAATTATTCGTAATTTCCCTATGGTCCCAGGTATTGATTTAGCCGGTACCGTCGTAAGCTCTGACGATGATCGCTACCAAGCGGGCGACCATGTTGTCCTTACTGGTTGGGGCGTCGGTGAAAACCATTGGGGTGGCATGGCGCAGCGTGCACGTCTAAAAGCGGACTGGCTGGTGCCTCTGCCAAAAGGGTTTGATAGTAAAAAAGCGATGATGATTGGCACTGCAGGCTTTACCGCCATGCTTTGTGTTCAAGCGCTTCTTGATGCAGGTGTAAAACCAGAAACCGGTGAAGTACTTGTGACAGGCGCGAGTGGCGGTGTCGGTTCCGTAG
>NZ_JBNGCJ010000746.1:0-3913 GCF_049974785.1 Vibrio genomosp. F10 str. 9ZD137 | reverse complement strand
GCTTACTGCTTACTGCTTACTGCTCACCTTGAATCGTAATAACCACTTGGCGTTTGCCAGCACAGTGACGATGCTCACCTAAATAAATACCTTGCCACATTCCCATGGCGAGTTTCCCATTATGAATCGGGATAGAAAGGCTTTGACCTAAAATGGATGATTTTATATGTGCGGGCATATCATCATCGCCTTCATAGGTATGTCGGTAATAGGGGGCCTTTTCTGGGACGTAGCGATTAAAGTGCGCTTCCATGTCACTACGAACGGTTGGATCTGCGTTTTCATTGATGGTTAAGCTGGCGGATGTATGTTGAATAAACACATGCATCAAACCAACGGAAAAAGCGCTCAACTCAGGGATTTGTTGTTCAATTTCATCAGTAATAAGATGAAACCCTTTTTTCTTTGCAGAAAGTTGAATGTTTTTCTGAAACCACATAGGGTGTCCTATAGTAAAAGTTGAATCGTTTATGGATTGTTATCGGCTTGAGGCCTTATGTAAACATGGTTTCTTTGAGAACGCCTTGTTTACGTGACCTACTTCAATGTCGGTGTCATTAAGCTGAGTCATAATCGGAAACTGAAAATTTATTACAATCTTGATAAATGTTATCGACTGAATAACACATTATTTTTGCTTAATCGGGGATTCTACCATTTGGTTGCGCTCTAGACGAAAACGGTGCAACGCGATGGAATAGAATAAAACCAACTGTAACATCGGAATTGACAGCATGTTGAAAAATATCAACCCAATAGAAACTCAAGCTTGGAAAGCGCTTACTGAGCATTTTGAAACCGCACAAGATATGGATATGAAAGAGCTGTTTGCTCAAGATGCAAAGCGTTTCGAGAGCTTTTCTACTCGCTTCGGTTCAGACATCTTAGTGGATTACTCTAAGAACCTAATCGACGCTGAGACTATGCAGCACCTATTCGCTCTTGCAAACGAGACTGAAGTTAAGTCTGCAATTGAAGCTATGTTTAGCGGTGATGCAATCAACAAGACTGAAGGTCGTTCAGTACTTCACACGGCTCTACGTAACCGTAGCGATAAGCCAGTAATGGTTGATGGCAAAGACGTTATGCCAGCCGTTAATGCAGTACTAGCAAAGATGGAACTGTTCACCCACCGTATCGTTTCTGGTGAGTGGAAAGGTTACACAGGTAAAGAGATCACTGATGTCGTCAACATCGGTATTGGCGGTTCGGACCTTGGTCCATACATGGTGACTGAAGCTCTAACGCCATACAAAACTCGCCTGAACATGCACTTCGTTTCTAACGTTGATGGCACTCACATCATTGAGACACTTAAGCCCCTTAACCCAGAAACTACGCTGTTCCTAGTGGCCTCTAAAACATTCACCACTCAAGAAACAATGACGAACGCACACTCTGCACGTGATTGGTTCTTGGCTGAAGCGGGTGACAGCGCACACGTTGCTAAACACTTCGCAGCACTATCAACTAATGCAACAGCGGTCGCTGAGTTTGGTATTGATACTGACAACATGTTCGAATTCTGGGACTGGGTTGGTGGTCGTTACTCACTATGGTCTGCAATCGGCCTTTCTATCTCTCTTTCTATCGGCTTCGATAACTTCGCTGAGCTACTAGATGGCGCACACGAGATGGATAACCACTTTGCTTCAACTGAGTTTGAAAGCAACATTCCAGTGATTCTTGCGCTTATTGGTGTTTGGTACAACAACTTCCATGGCGCTGAGTCAGAAGCGATTCTACCTTACGATCAGTACATGCACCGTTTTGCGGCTTACTTCCAGCAAGGTAACATGGAATCAAACGGTAAGTTTGTTGACCGTGAAGGCAACCCAGTAGAATACCAAACAGGTCCTATCATCTGGGGTGAACCTGGTACTAACGGCCAACACGCTTTCTACCAACTGATTCACCAAGGCACTAAACTGATCCCATCAGACTTTATTGCCCCTGCTATCAGCCACAACCCAGCCTCTGATCACCACCAGAAGCTAATGTCTAACTTCTTTGCTCAAACTGAAGCACTAGCATTCGGTAAGACAAAAGAGACAGTGGAAGCTGAATTCTTAGCGGCGGGCAAAACAGCTGAAGAAGTGGCTGAGCTTGTACCTTTCAAAGTATTTGAAGGTAACCGTCCAACGAACTCTATTCTTGTTAAGCAAATCACGCCTCGCTCTTTAGGTAACCTAATTGCGATGTACGAGCACAAGATCTTTGTTCAAGGCGTAATCTGGAACATCTTCAGCTTCGACCAATGGGGTGTAGAGCTTGGTAAGCAACTCGCAAACCAAATTCTTCCTGAGCTTGCTGACGATGCTCAAGTAACCTCTCACGACAGCTCAACGAACGGTCTAATCAACGCATTTAAAGCGTTGAAAGCTTAAAGCCGAGTAGAACAAAAAACCAAGCACTATTAATCATAGGCTTGGTTTTTATCTTTATGACACACAATAAAAAAGGTTGGCATAAGGCCAACCTTTTTTTGATAAGAATTTCTATTCAAAGCAAATCTCAATAAATGCGTTACCCCATTGAGAGGTGAAAGGCATAATGATGATAGAGCCTTCACACTTATGACGAATGGTATGGCCCTTTCCTGAAACAACGACAGGGGTTGCCATGTCAAAATCAAAGCCACTTTCTGCGAGGATTCGTTTTGCACCACCGGTTACCATATTGGTAATTTCACCCACCATATCGGTGACTTCTTCATTTAAGCCGTTTGGTCGCTCACCTAGCATGTTTTGCATGATCTCAAGAGCTAGGTCTTCATCAAAAGTGATCGACATAGAGCCTCGGCTTTTATCTCCGACCATCCCGATTAAACCAGACACATCACCACGGGCAATTTCGTCTTTCTTAACTCGAGGTTTTTGTGGTTTCAACTCTAGTGAAGCCATCGTTTTTAGTACATTCATTAATGATGCTAAAAACGGGTTTACAAATTCAGCGCGCATAGCCTTCTTCTATATTTTAATATCTACATTTGAGGAGCATGTTTGGCAAATTCCATGAGATTCAATAACATGATTAGAAATCTTAAAGTTATGCTTCTCTGCGTTCTTTGCTAACAAGCTTATAAGGTTATCATCTTGTAGTTCGATAACGTTATTGCAACTGTCACAAATCAATAAATGAGAGTAATGCTTATTGGCATTACATGAGCAACAGGATATAAAACTATTTGTTGATTCCACTCGGTGAATGAAACCTTGCTCCATTAAGAAATCAAGGGCTCGATAAACCGTTGGTGGCTTGGCTCTCGGCTCGGTTTTTTTTAACTCTTCAAGTAATTCATAGGCACTGGAAGCCTTTTTACTTGAACAAATGAGCTTAAAAACGCTTTTCCTTTGAGGAGTCAGCCTGACACCGCGTGCCATACAAATGCTTTCAACTTGCTCTAATAACTTTTGGTCCAAACTCATCACCATAACCATTGGACTAATTTAATAATATACCATTTTTCGACGAATATGGTTTCACATAAAATAATTTATGTCGTTTGTGGGAAATTTCATACATTAACTTATTGTATCGCATATACGTTTTCCCTTCTCATGTTAATCAATCTTATACATCATTGGTCAAAGACTTACGATAGTTCTATTGCGTTGGATGCAGGTAGCCTGGTGATGTATCAGTGCTCTAGAGCCGCGTCAATGATTAGGGGCATGTGAAAATACACGGCAGATTAGTTATAAATGAAGGGGATTATGAGGTAACGAGCTGAGGAATGCATGATAGAAGCGTTATGCTGCAAGAAAGTGAGAGGGTATGAACGTGGTAAAGCGATGGTAGCGTTACCACGTTTCTATACGCGTTTGTACTATATGAATTAGTTCTAGAACGTTAATGAATAAACAGAAGTGGTCCCACTGACTTCATTACTGACAGCAATGTAATGGCTGCC
>NZ_JBNGCJ010000745.1:0-716 GCF_049974785.1 Vibrio genomosp. F10 str. 9ZD137 | reverse complement strand
TACATCTGATAGCCGGCGTAATTGCTGGCATAAAGTGAACCCATCATCTCCAGGCATCATTATATCGAGGATGATTAAATCCGGTTGGTGGTTCTCTAGTACGCGCCACATCGCTTCACCATTCTCTGCTCCGACGACGTCAAACCCCGCTCGACCGAGGTACTCAGTCAGCGCATCTCGTAGCTCTATATTATCGTCAACAACCAAAATTTGTTTAATATCCATCATGCTCTTGTCCATGGTGTTTTAGCGAGGGCAGCCGTATTTATCAACGAAGCTTATCAACGATTTCGTTCATCTCCCGATAAAAAGTTTTTCGTAACAAGAAAAACAATCTTATCAATATCATGCATTGCCCCATTCATGAACTCAATTGTTCTTAATGTAATTTGCAACTTACAAAGCACATTTTTTGTAAGTAATAGCTTACAAAATCCTATTCATTTGTAACCTTCGCTTTTCAATCTCTCGATATGATCATTGGGTGTTAAATAATTCAATCTTTGCAATGCACACTTTTACACAATATCTATTTTTAAAACATAACGTTATGAGTGAATTATCTTATGACGAATCAATCGTGAAACTATCAGGCTGCTTGTCATCAAGTCGCTTCTACCACAAAACAATCTCCAACTAGGAGGGAAGAATGTTAGGTAATCTCTTTGGACAACTACAGAAAATAGGGCGATCGTTAATGTTGCCTGTGGCGGTAC
>NZ_JBNGCJ010000744.1:0-1096 GCF_049974785.1 Vibrio genomosp. F10 str. 9ZD137 | reverse complement strand
TCAACTCTTTGGCTTTCATGGCCGTAAAATACCGAAAACCAACGCCCTGAACCGTGCCAGATACTGTGAACCTATAGCAATTTCCAATCATATCTATGCCTCCATAATGTCAAAAATGTTATATTCATCATGTCTATTTATTCCAATTATCAATAGTGAGAATTGGGTCTGTTCTATTTGGATATTACTATTATGAAAGAAACTGCTTTTCGATGGATCGATAAATATCTCATCCACTTAAAAATTCAAGAAAAATTCTACCTACTTTTGATTCTCCCGTTACTTGCTCTTGGTATCCTAACGCTTGTTTTAGATAATGCTTCAGACACAATGCTCGATAACCTTTATCAGGAAGAGCTTGTTTTGATGAAAAGTTTCATTGAAGAAGGAAACCTGTCTAAGCAGCAAATAGATCAAATCATCGCGAGCTCAGAAAGTATTTCATTCGGTTCAGGTGAAGGCTCCATTCGTGTTCTAAACGGCGCCTATTCTCTCGTTGCATCGCATGATGTGAATATTTGGAACTCAATGAGCACCTTACAAATTGGACTTATTGCCCTGACCATACTCGTTATGGCTATCGGTGTTTATTACATCATGACGTTCATCGGTGGTGCTATGTTCACAATGAATAAAGCACTATCGACGTTGGCAGATGGTGATCTCACTCAACGTATGAATTTTTTTCTGGTACGCGATGAGTTCAGTACCATCGCGATCACCATAGACAAATTGGCTGATCGAGAGCAAAAAATGGTGGCATCCATTCAAGAGTCAATTGCATTGATGCAACAAATCAGCTCAGATTTAAACCAGTCAACTCAGCAAAGCTCAGAATTATCGAATGTTCAGCAAGAACACTTAAACTCTTTGGCGAGCGCTACCGAAGAGATGGCGTGTTCTATTCGAGAGGTGGCAAGCTTAGCTCAGGATTCCAGTAACCAGACGGAAGAAGCTCAAAGCGTCGCGCAGCAAGGACAAGGAAAGGTTTCAAATACCCTTAGCTCTATTTCTAACCTTGCTAACGAAGTTCGCTCAGCCTCAGAAGCCGTTGAGGAGTTAGATTCCAATGCAGCTAAAATCGACGAAGTGGTCA
>NZ_JBNGCJ010000743.1:0-4719 GCF_049974785.1 Vibrio genomosp. F10 str. 9ZD137 | reverse complement strand
TGCCGTATTTACCTTTATCGCTCTGTTAACTGGTGCGGTGTGGGGCAAACCTATGTGGGGAACATGGTGGGTTTGGGATGCTCGCCTGACTTCAGAGCTCATTCTGCTATTTCTCTATCTCGGTGTTATTGCCCTTTACAATGCCTTTGATGATCAAAAAACCGCGGCGAAAGCGGCTGGCATTTTAGCTATAGTGGGCGTAGTGAATATTCCTATTATTCATTTCTCGGTTGAATGGTGGAACACGCTTCATCAGGGCGCAACCATTACTAAGTTTGACACCCCTTCGATTTCAAATGACATGTTGTGGCCGCTGCTGCTGAATATCTTTGGTTTTGCCTTTTTCTTTGGTTGGGTCACCATGATTCGCTTTCGTAATGAAATCATCAGTCAAGAAAGCCATCGACCTTGGGTCATTAGCCTTGCAACGCAAAAATCTCAGGGGAGTGTTTAATTATGTATTTTGATTCACTGAGCGAGTTATTGGAAATGGGCGGCTACGCGGTTTATGTGTGGAGCGCTTTTGGCATTACATTTTTATCAATGTTTATTATTTTAGTCACAAGCATTCGACGTGGTAAGGACTTACTGAAAGAAGTCCAAGCAAAAATAGAGCGTCAAGCTCGAATCGATGCAGCGAAGGATTTGGAGAACACCTTATGAACCCAAGACGTAAAAAGAGGCTCGGTATTGTCCTTGCGATATTTGTTGGTATGGCAACGACAGTTGGTTTAATGCTCTATGCATTGAATCAAAATATGGATCTTTTTTACACCCCAACCGAACTCGTCAATGGCAAGCCCAATGGCGGTAAGCCTGAAGTCGGGCAGAGGCTGAGAATTGGTGGAATGGTGGTTCCTGGTTCGGTATCTCGCGATCCTAAGTCATTACGTGTTAGCTTCGACCTACGCGATGTAGGCCCGACGGTGACGGTATTTTATGAGGGTATTCTTCCTGACTTGTTCCGTGAAGGGCAAGGCATTGTTGCTCAAGGCGTATTGACAGATGCCACCACAATAGAAGCCTTTGAAGTGCTTGCAAAGCACGATGAAGAATATGTGCCATCAGAAATTGCCGAAGCGATGAAAAAAACGCATGAACCGCTTCAGTACACTGAAGAGCAAAAACAAGGAAGCTATGAATGATTGTTGAAATAGGCCACTTTGCCCTCATCGTATCTTTGGGGCTGGCGGTACTTCTGAGTATTTTGCCACTTGTCGGTGCATCAAGAAACGACACGATGCTAATGAATACTGCAAGGCCACTGTCTTGGGGTATGTTCTTACTTATTATGGTGTCATTCATCGTTTTATTGTGGGCGTTTTACGTTAACGATTTTACGGTTCAATATGTCGCAAATAACTCGAATAGCCAGCTACCGTGGTTTTATCGTTTAACCGCGGTTTGGGGGGCGCATGAAGGTTCATTGCTATTATGGGCACTCATTCAAGCGGGCTGGACTGTCGCGGTTGCTTCATTTAGTCGTGGTATGCCACAAGAATCGGTTGCACGTGTTTTGGCAGTAATGGGCATGATCACCGTCGGCTTCTTGCTGTTCATCATCATGACTTCAAACCCGTTCGACCGAACATTGCCATTTTTCCCGGTTGACGGTCGTGACTTAAACCCGTTACTGCAAGATCCTGGACTAATTGTTCACCCGCCTATGCTGTATATGGGTTACGTAGGGTTCTCTGTCGCCTTTTCGTTTGCTATTGCGTCACTCATGTCAGGCCGATTAGATACGGCTTGGGCACGTTGGTCTCGTCCTTGGACAACCGCAGCGTGGATTTTCTTAACACTGGGTATCTCTCTAGGTTCATGGTGGGCTTACTACGAACTTGGCTGGGGCGGCTGGTGGTTCTGGGATCCAGTCGAGAACGCGTCATTTATGCCTTGGCTTGCGGGTACGGCGTTGATGCACTCGTTAGCAGTAACCGAAAAGCGTGGTACTTTTAAGGCGTGGACAGTATTGCTGGCCATATCCGCATTTTCATTGAGTTTGCTCGGCACATTCCTAGTACGTTCTGGCATTTTAGTATCAGTACATGCATTCGCCTCCGATCCTGCACGTGGAATGTTTATTCTTGGCTTCTTGATCTTTGTTATTGGCGGATCTTTACTGTTGTTTGCCATTAAAGGGGCCAAAGTACGTGTGCGAGGTAACTTTGATCTGGTTTCTAGAGAAAACGCATTACTCGGTAACAATATTCTCTTGATCGCTGCACTGACTGTTGTTCTGGTCGGTACATTATTGCCGTTAGTTCATAAGCAGCTTGGCTTGGGCTCGGTCTCGATTGGTGCGCCATTCTTTGACATGCTATTTGCTTGGCTCATGATTCCATTCTCATTTTTACTGGGTATTGGGCCACTTATCCGTTGGAAGCGTGATCATTTATCGAAGCTGATCAAGCCTATGGTGATTTCAGGTGTGTTATCACTGGGTCTTGCTGCACTTTCCGTTTATCTCTTTGCTGAACATTACAATGGTATGGCGTTCATGGGCTGGGTCATGGCTTACTGGATTATTACCATGCACGGCTTTGAACTTTACGAACGATCCACGCACAGACACAGCTTCGCAGTCGGTATCACTAAACTGCCTCGCTGTCACTGGGCGATGATTCTTGCTCACGTTGGTATGGCTGTGACCGTTATTGGTATCGCTATGGTTCAGAACTACAGCATTGAGCGAGATGTTCGTTTGGCGCCGGGCGAGCATTATCAAATCGAAGGGTATGATTTTTACTTTAAAGGATTACGTGATGAAGACGGCCCGAACTACGATGGTTTCATTGCTGACTTTGAAATCACCAAAGACGGTGAGTACGTTAATACTCTGCATGCAGAGAAGCGCTTCTATCGTACCTCTAAATCCATGATGACTGAGGCCGCTATTGATGCAGCCGTAACACGTGACCTTTATATTGCAATGGGTGAACGCCTAGATGACAACGTTTCATGGGCAGTACGTGTTTACTACAAACCCTTTATTCGCTGGATTTGGGGCGGTACGTTGTTAATGGCTTTAGGTGGCATTTTGGCAATCAGTGACAAACGTTACCGATTCCGAAAAAGCGATGAAAAGTCATCTGAAAATCGTGGTCTAAAGGAGGCATAAATGAATAAGAAAATACTGTTTCTGCCTTTTATTGCCTTTCTAGCATTGGCCGCTGTGTTTGCTACGCAGCTGGCTCGAAATGCACAGGGAGACGATCCAACTAAGCTAGAGTCTGTACTGATTGGTAAGTCTGTTCCAGAGTTCCGATTAGAAGATCTTGCTCAACCCGGTAAGCTTTATAGCCAGGATATTTTTGTAGGCGAGCCGTTGCTACTTAACGTATGGGCGACATGGTGCCCAACGTGTTATGCAGAGCACCAGTACTTAAACGAGTTGTCTGCAAAGGGCGTAAAAATCATTGGATTGAATTACAAAGATCAACGTGACAAAGCGGTCGGTTGGTTGACGGATTTGGGTAATCCATATCTGATTAGCCTGTTTGATGGCGATGGAATGCTGGGGCTAGATCTCGGTGTGTATGGAGCACCAGAAACCTTTTTGATTGATGCTAAGGGCGTGGTTCGCTACCGCCATGTTGGTGATGTTAATTCACGTAACTGGGCTGAAAAATTGGGCCCAATGTACGCTGAACTTCTCGCGGAGGCCAAACAATGAAAAAGTTAATCATGGCATTTTTTGCTGTTTTTGCTATTTCGATGGGAGCGAGTGCGGCGATTGATATCTACGAATTCGATAATCTTGAACAGGAATTGCAGTTTAAAGATCTCAGCCACACGCTTCGCTGCCCTAAATGTCAAAACAACACCATCAGTGATTCCAATGCCGAGCTTGCACAAGATTTACGTCAAAAAGTGTATGAAATGACAAAAGAAGGGAAGTCAAAATCAGAAATCGTTGATTACATGATTGCACGTTACGGTAATTTTGTGACTTACAATCCGCCTTTGACACTCGCGACGTCAATTTTATGGGGTGGCCCATTCATCATCATCGTAATCGGGTTTGGCTTGATTATTGTGCGCAGCAAAAAATCGAAAGCTGTAAAAGCCACAGCCGATGATGTCTGGGATGCCGATAAAGAAGCACGTTTGAACGCGTTGCTTGATGAAAAAAATGATGGAGACAAGCAGTAATGACATTATTTTGGGTCGCTTCTGTACTATTAATTCTCTTTGGTTGCTTAATGATTGCGCTGCCTGCGATAAAGCAAAAGGCCAACAATGACCAAATATTAAGAGATGAACTAAATAAGGCGTTATATAAAGACCGATTGTCTGAGCTTGCTGTCGAGACTGAGGAAGGCTTGGTTGATAACGAGCAAGAGCTGGTTTCGGATCTTAAACAATCACTGCTCGATGACGTTCCAACTGGTAGCGACCGTAATCGCGTATCGTCGATCTCACCGATGACGTTTGTCGTACCATCTGTATTGCTCGTGATTGTACTTTCTTACGGGGTGTACGCGAAATTTGGTTCAATGGATAAAGTCATCGAATGGAATGAAGTCACCAACACGTTGCCAGAATTGTCGAAAAAGCTAATGAATCCTGATGGGGTCACGCTCACTGATGATGAAATGGACGATTTGACCTTGGGCTTGCGCTCTCGATTGCACGTTGAACCCAATGATGCAACAGGCTGGTTATTGCTAGGAAGAATCGCTTTAGCTAACCGCGATGTTGAAACGGCCATTGGGG
>NZ_JBNGCJ010000742.1:0-2085 GCF_049974785.1 Vibrio genomosp. F10 str. 9ZD137 | reverse complement strand
TATTGATACTGCGTTAGAGGCGTCATGATAGTACTAGGTCGCTAGGTCTAAAAAATCCTGAAAAAGAGCAGTGAGTTCACCGCTCTTTCTATGAGTCGTTGCTTGGGTTGAAAATACAGATTAGGTCTGGTGAGTCAGAGCTACGAGCAATGTACTCGTAACCAACTTTTTGAAAAACTGAGATCTTTTTCAATTTTACTGGCGCTGCTTTGTAAGAGAGTGCTTATCTCTTTGACGCTCATTCCTAGAAAGTACTTAAGCTTAACTACCTCTCCTTGGGCTGGGTATTTTCTACAAAATGAATCGATAATCTGATTGATTTCAATGATATTGTTCAAGTCTTTAGGCCGTTCGCTAATGGTTATCTCTTGGCGCTTCTGGGCTCCAAAGTATCTTGCCTGATCCACAAGTATTTGCCGGATGACTTTACTTACCAGCAGGTAGAACTGCTTTCTATTGCCCACATCACAATCAGAATACTGACTGAGTTTTACATAAGCCTCATTGATGAGCGCGGTGGTGTTGTTCGAAAGCTCGTTGAATACTGGATTGTGCTCACCAAATTTTTGTGAGCTACGTAATCTTTCTTGTTGAGCAATCACTTTTAGGTGTTCGTAAGCGTAAAGATAGAGTTGTTGCTCCACTTCTTTCTCACCAGATTGCCATCTCAGAATTAGGTCGGTTAAGTCCATGTGTGTCTCACAGTTTGGTCAGTTCGGACACCTGAGAGGTGCGGAGTGACTGATCTTTCTCATCTAAGATTTGTTGATAACGGTAGAGGATGCCGTTATTTAGGCTGTCACTCACGGGCAGGTATTCCCACGTTGTGTAGTGTTGAGTTTGGTTGCTATCTTTCCATGCTACAGGGATATTTAGGTGATAAAAGTAAAGGTCTTTAGCACTACTTTGAAGCCACCACATGTCCCCAAATTCTACACTGGCATTCTTGAAACCTGCACTGTTACGAGCTCTACAATGCGAGTCTGAGAATGGCGTAGCCCAAACCTGTCCTTGTTTAATGTCAAGGCAGCGATAGCTTACCCCCTCTTTGTTTATCTGTTTTTCTTGCCATTGCCCTTCAAATGACAGGGGCGTGACATCACGACTGGCAAAGGTAAACCAGATGAACTCAGCATTATTTGGGCCATCTACTTTTTCGTGTTGGCCCAATCCTTGTTTTTTATTGAGAACGATTTGTGTGCTTGGGTTGAAAGTCATCGCATTAGCTCGATATTTATAGCTGTTGCCAGAATCGTACTCTTCTACCACATAGCCACTTAGGTTAGTACGAGTGCAGCCTTTAAGAGCACACGCAAACAAACCGGACCATCCCTCAAAACTGGAGACTTCATGGAACTCTTCTTCGGTTCTTTTTGCCCTTAAATCAACATCACAGCTTGCAATGACGCCATCTTTACTGCCGTATCGATCGCCATTATCAGGGTACTCAAATATGCCTTTATTGGTGATTTTATACGTCGTACTGCCCACAGGGCCGACATAGCTCGGATTATCGATTTCATCGACATTGTAGAAACACAAGTGGCCTTGATAGTCGCGAGTTTTGATTAAGATATCTCGTAGCTCTGTATCACGAGGAGCATAGACGATTTCATCTGACGAAAGGGATTGTTTGATGTATTGGTAACTTGACTGTAAATGAGCAGCGGCTTCTCCTACGGAAGGGATCTCAATATCATAGCGTTGAGCCAGTGTATCCAATTCGATTAAATTGAGTTCACCTAGAAAATCTTGAACCGCAGGTTGCGAAATTTTAGCTTGGTTAACGGTTAGGATATTGTCGCTTTTATTGAAATCACTCATGGCTAACAACAAACGAGTCATATTGATTGTACGCGTAGGCGTGACAGTCATTGAGTTGGGGGAAACCCATTTTTCAGCGGATACGGAAGCTAAGTGGAATGCACTTGGGCCCTCACCAAGATAGAAATCCACGACATCGCCGTGTGAAAATTGATAAGCGCCTTGATCCGTTTGTCCTTCTATTCCTGAACTGGTGACGTATTGAATACCAGTAATGGGTGCGTCAATAAAAAAACCGGTTTGAGCGGCGGCCATAGCCTG
>NZ_JBNGCJ010000741.1:0-1633 GCF_049974785.1 Vibrio genomosp. F10 str. 9ZD137 | reverse complement strand
GTCTTCTTGTGAAGGATCGTGCATTTCACGAAGCTTTGGCTGACGGTACATTGCATTTGAGTCAATGTTGATCTTGCCGTCTAGACAAAGAAGGTTACCTTCATTTGTAATAACAAGCGGGTTAATTTCTAGTAGAGCTAGGTCGTACTGAGAGAACATTTCACCAAGACCCATGAAGATCTTAACGAACTGTTTAATTTGATCGCCAGCTAGGCCAAGTTTGAATGCCAATTCACGGCCTTGGTAAGCTTGAGGGCCAACTAGAGGATCGATCGCAGATTGGTGAATCAACTCTGGAGTTTCTTCAGCGATTTTCTCAATGTCCACACCGCCTTCAGTTGACGCCATGAATACAATTTTACGAGTTGCGCGGTCAACAACAGCACCTAGGTAAAGCTCGTTAGCAATGTTCGATGCTTCTTCAACTAGGATCTTTGTTACAGGCTGACCATTAGCGTCTGTTTGGTAAGTCACTAGGTTTTTACCTAGCCACTTTTGTGCAAACTCTTTAACGCCTTCTTTCGTGTCATGTAGCTCTACGCCGCCCGCTTTACCGCGGCCACCAGCGTGTACTTGACACTTAACAACTTTTTTCTCTGTGCTGATACGGCCAGCAGCTTCAAACGCTTCTTGAGGCGTATCACATGCGAAACCTTCTGGTACAGGCAAACCGAATTCTGCAAACAGCTGTTTGGCTTGGTATTCATGCAAATTCATTGTTTATTTCCATTTGTTTATCCCTAAAGGGATTTATTATTTCCATTAGACTTTCAGTCATACTGAGTCTACATCGTAGGGTGCTTCTAAATATCTATCGCTTAAACGATAAAATACAAATTAAGTGTGAGCATACTTAATTTGTAAAAATGGAGAGACCGTCGAAACGGGCTCTCCATATTGCTCTACTTATACATCAAGTAACAAGCGAGCAGGATCTTCTAGTAGTTCTTTAATGGTCACTAGGAAGCCAACTGATTCACGACCATCAATGAGACGGTGATCGTAAGAAAGCGCTAGGTACATCATTGGTAGAATCTCTACTTTTCCATCAACAGCCATTGGACGGTCTTGGATTTTGTGCATACCCAAAATTGCCGCTTGAGGCGGGTTGATGATTGGCGTAGACATGAGTGAACCAAAAACACCACCGTTAGTGATAGTGAAGTTACCACCAATCAGTTCATCGACCGTTAACTTACCGTCACGACCTTTAATCGCAAGCTCTTTGATGCCTTTTTCAATATCAGCAAAACCTAGCGTATCACAGTCTTTTAATACTGGAGTCACCAAGCCACGCGGCGTAGAAACCGCCATGCTAATATCAAAGTAGTTGTGGTAAACAATATCAGTACCATCAATTGATGCATTGACTTCAGGGTAACGCTTCAGCGCTTCTGTTACCGCTTTGACATAGAAAGACATAAAGCCTAAACGCGTGCCGTGACGTTTTTCAAAGCTATCTTGGTATTGCTTACGCAAGTCCATGATTGGCTTCATGTTCACTTCGTTGAAAGTAGTCAGCATTGCTGTGCTGTTTTTCGCTTCAAGAAGACGGTTTGCAACGGTTTTACGTAAGCGAGTCATAGGCACGCGTTTTTGGCTACGAGCCGCTGCTGGCGCTTCAACTGCTGGT
>NZ_JBNGCJ010000740.1:0-5258 GCF_049974785.1 Vibrio genomosp. F10 str. 9ZD137 | reverse complement strand
GAGCTTCGATTGCATAATTGGCGGCACTCGCAGAGGCACTGGCAAGAGCGATAGACAAAGTCAAAAATCTAAGATTATTTTTCATAATATTATAAACTGTTATTCCCTTAGGGTTTATAACGACTTATTGTCTATGAACTTTAACTATTCCTCTACAGAAACATCATATGTTTTACTGATTATTTGAGATTGTTCGATTAATACAGGGCCTTGCCACCTTTGATTCGTCATCGATACCGCCAGTACATATCTTTCTGGTTCGATGCTTCTAGGTTCGAATGACGTAGGAAAGTCAGATTCATAGCTTCGACTCCAAACTTCATTATAGCTACCATCAACATAATCGTAGAGAGCCACCGTCAATTCGGGAAGCGGGCAGTTTTCATTAAGTAGCGCATTTTTCTCTATGGTCCATTGATCTTTAGATTGCCATCTAACGACCTGTTTCGCTTTAGTGTGAACAAAGACGATCCATGAACTCCAGGTTTCTTGATCGACTGCGGTCACATCCAGTCGATATAATCCTGGTGGAATTTGGCTATTAAGGTTGTAACGTTTTTGGTAGACCTTTTTTTTATCAGAGTTAGATTCTGTCGACGCAAATTCACTGTCTGTTGAGATAGGTTTATCAACCCAACGGTTAAATGCGATATTCTCTATTTCTTTCTTTGATTCAATAGAGACCGTGACATTGTACATGTCTCGACCTGGGCTCTGAATATTAGTTCTACGTACCGATGCAGATGCTAACCACTCGGGTAGTCGTTTATTATCGAGCCCTTTACCACAATCAACGTCAAGTGAGTGGATAAGCAGCTGATTCAAATGTTCTTCAATAGAGGTACTTGAATTCTGTTGATGTACCTTAACGATTGAACCAAACATGGCATCGAGATCATCTTCTAGCAAATACTGATGGGCTTGCGTTAACGAGGTGTTCTCCTCAAACCAACCCACATCACTCGCCGCCAGAGGAAAGCAAACTGCCAATAAAGAAACAAGCGGTAAAGGCTTCATCACGCTTTCATCTTGTAGCCAACACCACGTAGGGTTTCAATTTCTAGCCCTGATAGCTTTTGACGAAGTTGCAGCACGTGCGTATCAACGGTTCTTGTTGTAGGAAAGTGGTTGTAACCCCAAACATGATCGAGCAACTCATCTCTTGTAAATACTCGACCTAGGTTACTTGCTAAGAAAAGTAACAGATCGAATTCGGTACGAGTTAAGGTAATGGAGTCGCCATGATAAAAAACTTCTCTCGTTGCTTTATCGATCGTTAAATTCGGCGTAGTGACTTTTGAATCATCAACCTCTTCTGATTCAGGCAGCCTAAGTTGGGCACGAATACGAGCAAACAGCTCTGCTTCTGCAAATGGCTTAGTGAGGTAATCATTAGCCCCCGAATCCAAGCCTGCAACTTTATCTTTGATCGTCACAAGCGCGGTTAATAATATGACAGGTACATCTTTAAGCTTCTTCCAGCTCTGAAGGTGCTCTACGGAATCACCATCTGGTAATTGGCGATCTAAAATGACGAGATCGACCTTTTCCCAATGCTGCGCCACGCTAGCAATTGTCTCTGCATGTAAACATTCATATCCCGCTTGCTCAAGGCTTACTAATAAACCGTCAGCTAAGTTCTTATCATCTTCAACGAGTAGCAGTGTCTGTTTCACAGGGGATCTCCAAAATAAAAGTAGTAGGTGGCCCAACGAGTGTCATCTTTCCACCCATTCGACTGACCATAGATTCAACAATTGTGAGGCCCAATCCCAGGCCTGACTTACTTACAAACGGTTTTCTTAAGCTGCGCCAATCTCGGTATGAAAGTTCACCTTGATCAATCACTTTGATCGTTAGGCGATCCGCAGCAGTCGTCACATCAATCAGTATTGGGGCGACGCCATATTTAAGTGCGTTACGTATTAAGTTATCAATGCAGTTACTTAGCCAGTAAACATTCAGTTTAGCGGCGATGTCTTGATTAATTGCGAATTGAATCTCGCCTTTAAATTCATCCGATACTTTATACTCTAACCATTCTGATACTGATGGTACCCATTCTGTGTTTAGGGGTTTGTTATCGGATTGTAAATAATCTTTACTTGCTTCGGCTAATTGCCGTAATCTTCGTGAATCTTCACACAGTCGTCTAAACTCATCGTATACACTTTCAGGCAAATGCTCAAATTCTCGCCTAAATCCTTCCACTGTTAGTGACAAGCTCGCGATAGGCGTTCTCAGCTCATGCGTCAGTATCTGAAGGACTAACATTCGGCTTTTCATTTCTTGTCGTTTGGAATTCCAGCGATAAGCCGACCACCCGGCAACAAGTAAGATATTCACGAAAACCAGTGCTATCATTGAAATACGGAGGACATCGGAATGATCTTCTATATCCCAACACATATTCCCCCGCTGCACAAAACATGTCGAACTGTCACTAGACAGCGAAAAACTCAGTTCAGCTTTACTGACATTCGATTGCCAGTAATTGGCACCAAAAATGTAGTATATGTCTCCCTGTTTTAGCCACAGTTCCTCTTTCTCGATAAACATTTTTGCACCACTGATAAGCGCGGTAATACTGTCTTGGTCCATACGCTGCAACCGGCCTAATAAGGTACCAGGAGGTGATAATGGCCTTTCTTGAATGTGCATGAACATTTCTAACAATTGCTTAGTGTCCGGGTATTTTGCAACCCAGCGATACGCGTAAGAACCGCCACCAGGATGGATAAGACCACTACGAGCAAACCAACGAACTGAAAGATTGGTTTCTTTACATATTGCTCTTGTGAACACTAACGGTTCGGTGATGAGTGGGCTAAGGGGAAGTTTACCCGTACAAGATTGAGATAATCGATACAGTCGCTGAATATCTTGCAGTGGATATTGTGCCGTTCTGGGAAGTAAGGAATCTGGCGTGATTAGCTTTGTCGGATACTCAGCCTGAATAACTCGGATATCATAAGAAGTTATGGCATCTTCGAAGTTAAAGTAACTGATGAAGTTATCTATTCTCTCAGGCAGTGAATTGGCAAGTACATTAATCGACGTAAATGCTGAAATGAGAACCAAGAATTGGAATGCGCGTTTAATCAAATTAGATAATCGAAAGTATTTACGTTTAAGAACTATAAAACATTCTTACATAAATATACATATCGATTGTAATATCAACGTCAAGAATGAAAACAAAAAACCAGCTTAATGAGTTTACCCCATTAAAGCTGGCTTTATGATTAGAACATCAAAATACTATAGTGCTTTAGAAATCGCATCCACGCTTTCTTTTGCATCTCCAAATAACATTTGAGTATTTTCTTTAAAGAACAGTGGGTTTTGTACGCCAGCATAGCCAGGATTCATAGAACGTTTAAATACTATAACATTCTGAGCGTTCCAAACTTCTAATACTGGCATCCCCGCGATTGGGCTTGATGGATCATCAAGCGCGGCTGGGTTTACCGTGTCGTTTGCACCTATAACAAGAACCGTATCCGTTGAGCTCAAGTCATCATTGATTTCGTCCATTTCAAGCACGATATCATAAGGAACTTTCGCTTCAGCCAGTAGTACGTTCATGTGACCCGGTAGACGCCCCGCAACAGGGTGAATAGCAAAACGTACATTCACACCTAAAGCACGCAGCTTTTCTGTTATTTCATACACAGGGTACTGAGCCTGGGCAACCGCCATTCCGTAACCTGGAGTGATAACCACAGAAGAAGAGTTTTTCAGCATGTCAGCCACATCTTCAGCGTTAATTTCACGGTGTTCGCCGTAATCTTCATCGCTGTTGCTTGAACTGACTTCTTGCCCAAAACCACCCGCAATAACGCTAATAAACGATCGATTCATTGCTTTACACATAATGTAAGACAGAATCGCACCTGACGAGCCTACCAATGCACCAGTCACAATAAGAAGATCGTTGGCTAGCATGAAACCTGCTGCCGCGGCTGCCCAACCTGAATATGAATTCAGCATTGAAACAACAACCGGCATGTCTGCTCCACCAATGGAAGCGACTAAATGACAACCAAAAGCGAACGCAATCAATGTCATCAGCAGTAATGCAAACATACTACCATCAGCTTTCACGAAGTAGATCATTAGCAGTAAAGACGCGACGATAGCGAGTAGGTTTAGTTTATGCTTGTGTGGAAGGTTCAGCGCCGACGAGTCAATGACTCCACGTAACTTTCCGAACGCAACCAAAGAGCCTGTAAAAGTGACCGCTCCGATAAACACACCGAGGAAGACTTCAACTAAGTGAATGACATGCTCAGCATGAATATCCGCTGGGTCGATTGAGATAACCGCAGGCGGATCGATGTAGCTGTTAAAGCCAACCAATACTGCTGCCATACCTACAAAGCTGTGCAGTATCGCGACGAGCTCTGGCATCTCCGTCATTTCTACTTTCTTAGCGTAATGAATACCGATAGCCCCACCGATAACCATAGCGAGAAGTATCCAAGCAAGCCCTTCTGTATTTGGACCAAAAATGGTGGCAACCAAAGCAATTGCCATACCGGTAATACCGTAGTAATTACCTGCACGAGCCGATTCTTGCTTAGAAAGACCAGCAAGGCTCATGATGAAAAAGATTGCAGCAACAATATAAGCCGCTTGTACTAATCCTGCAGACATTTGGTACTCCCTTTAGTCTTTACGAAACATTTCAAGCATACGTTTAGTAACGGTAAAGCCACCAAAAATATTGATACTTGCAATGAGTACGGCGATAAACGATAAGAAAGTTACAACGCCACTTCCTTGACCAATTTGTAATAACGCACCAACAACGATGATGCCTGAAATCGCATTTGTGACTGACATTAACGGCGTATGTAGCGAATGAGAGACATTCCAAACCACGTAGTATCCGACTATACAAGCAAGAATGAATACGGTGAAATGCGCAAGGAAAGCTGCAGGGGCAACAGAAGCGACCCAACCAAAAGCCGCAAGACCAATGCCCAATCCAATCACCTTCTTAATGGGTGACGTCGGTTCTTCAACTTTCGCTTCCGCTTTAGCTGCCTGTTTTTGTTGAACTTGAGGCTGAGCTGAAACTTGAATCGGTGGTGCAGGCCAAGTCACTTCGCCTTCTTTAATGACAGTAACGCCACGGAGTACAACATCTTCAAAATCGATGTTGATGGTGCCGTCTTTTTCTTTACACAACAGTTTCAGTAAGTTGACGATATTCGTCGCGTACAGTTGAGAAGATTGCGTCGGCAGGCGGC
>NZ_JBNGCJ010000739.1:0-683 GCF_049974785.1 Vibrio genomosp. F10 str. 9ZD137 | reverse complement strand
AATCACTCTTAAATTGTTTGTTAGTTGCCCATCTCAAAGCCTAGTGCTAACATTTGTACACACACCAACAAAGGAATACATCATGGACACTAGAATTCAATTTCGTGTTGATGAAGAAACAAAACGCCTAGCTCAACAAATGGCTGAGAGCCAAGGCCGCACTCTGAGTGACGCATGCCGTGAACTTACTGAGCAACTCGCTGAACAACAAAGAAAAGCATTATCTCACGATGCATGGCTAACTGAACAAGTAAACCTAGCATTTGAGAAGTTTGACTCAGGAAAATCCGTTTTCGTTGAACACCAAACGGCTAAGTCTCGAATGGAAGAGCGCAAAGCCAGAATCCGTAACCGAGGTAAGCAATGATTTTATGGGAAGAAGAGTCACTTAATGATCGTGAAAAGATCTTTGAGTTTCTCTATGACTTCAACCCTGATGCGGCAGAAAAAACTGACAACCTCATTGAAGCAAAAGTAGAAAACTTGCTTGAACAACCTTTAATGGGTGTGCAACGAGATGGCATCCGCGGACGATTACTCATCATTCCTGAGATTTCGATGATTGTCTCTTACTGGATTGAGGGCGATATCATCCGAGTTATGCGTGTACTACACCAGAAACAAAAATTCCCTACGGATTGATTGCTTCCTCTGGGGAACTAACGCCGCATTAAGCGGACAAA
>NZ_JBNGCJ010000738.1:0-2302 GCF_049974785.1 Vibrio genomosp. F10 str. 9ZD137 | reverse complement strand
GAACCTGTCGATGCGCCCGGCCACGGAGAGATTGCCGTTGGGTGGTTGTGCGTTTCAACCTTCATCAAGATGTGTGTTTTTTCTTGGTGGTAGTTGTACTGACGAGTTTCTGGATCTGGGAAGAAACGACCGACTTCAGAACCTGTCATTACCGCTGCGTTATCTTTATAAGCAGACAGAACGTGTTCTGGTGTCGTTTCAAAGGTGTTCTTAATCATCTTGAACAATGATTTTTCTTGCTTAACGCCATCGATAGTCCAATCAGCGTTAAAGATCTTGTGACGACAGTGCTCTGAGTTCGCTTGTGCAAACATCATTAGCTCGATGTCAGTCGGGTTACGACCTAGCTTTTCAGTGAAGCTTTCAAGAAGGTAATCAATTTCATCTTCTGCTAGCGCAAGACCTAGGGTAACGTTTGCTTTTTCAAGCGCTTTACGTCCGCCAGTTAATAGGTCAACTTCCGCATAAGGAGCAGGCTCAGCAACTGTGAACAGTGCTGCTGCCGATTCGAAGTCAGTGAAAACCACTTCCATCATGCGATCATGCAGAATTGCTTTCAGCTCAACAAGTTGAAGCTCAGAAAGTTCAGAAGAAGTTTCAATGTAGAAAGCGGTGCCGCGCTCTAGACGTGACACTTTAGCCAGTCCACAGTTGTGTGCGATATCTGTTGATTTTGAAGACCAAGGCGAGATAGTGCCCGGGCGTGGCGTTGCAAGCAGCAGTAAACCTTCAGGTTCATGCTCTTCACCATTCTCTTTACAAGAAAGCGTTGGACCGTAAGTCAGTAGCTTTTCTAGCTTCTCAACTTCAGACTCATCTAGGTCTGCCGTTAGATCAGCAAAGTGGGCAAACTCAGCGTAAATACCTGTTACAGGTAAGCTTAATTCACGACAAAGCTCTAAAAGCTTGTTAACACGAAACTCAGATAGAGCTGGGGAGCCACGCAAAATTCTCATGTGCTTACGTCTCTTATGCAGTTGATTAAGGTAATATTGGAATTAATTCAATAGGTTAATGTCATTTCATAAAGAAAGACTTTGAACTCATGCCGATTTCACCTCTCTGTTGCGAGCGCATTATAAAGCAATTGCTTTTGTGATGTAACACCAAAAGCAACCGTTTGCGTCATTTTTTTTGTCAATGTCAGAGTACACCTCAATTAACCAATTAAACCTCAGTTCGCTCATTCTTTTGTAACTCTGCTTTTCCATACCGTTAGGCTTTGATATAAAAGCCATACTGGATGTATGAGAATTTAAAAATGTTAAATAATACTCTTTCAAAATTAAAACTCACTGTCGCGTATGTTTGTGCTTCATTGATGCTCGTCGGCTGCCAAATTGAATCTGAGCCAAAAAGTGAGTTAGAACAAATTCTCGACCGAGGCGTGTTGCGTGTTGGAACACTGAACAATCAACTTTCTTACTATATCAGCCCGGATGGCCCAGCGGGGCTTGATTACGAGTTGGTGAGAGAATTTGCGAATGAGCTTGGTGTTAAGCTTGAGATGAAACCTGCTTATCGAATGTCTAGCCTCTACCCTGCGCTAAGAAATGGTGAGATAGATATTATTGCGGCGGGATTGAGTCAGTCTGAAAGACGCCTCGAAGAGTTTAGAGCCGGGCCTGCTTACTACTATGTCAGCCAACAGTTAGTGTATAAAAAAGGACAGTGGAGACCTAGAAATGTAGAACAACTCCTTGACCGCCAGGCATCACTGATTGAAAAAAATGACGGCAATGCCGTGATCAGCGTTGTCGATGATTCACACTTCATTAATACACTAGAGACGTTGAAAGCGCAGCATGAGGGCTTAGATTACTCCATTAATTTTGACGCAGATATTAATGAAGTACTGAAACAGGTATCTAAAGGTGACCTACCCTTTACTGTCGCTGACTCAATTGAAATTTCCCTTTCCCAGCGAATCTACCCAGATGTCGCCATTGCCTTTGAGCTGACGGAAGACCAACCTATTTCTTGGTTTCTTAATCGCTCTGAAGATGAAAGCTTATACGCGCTGTTGATCGAGTTCTTTGGCTCAATAAAACAGTCGGGACGCCTTGCTGAACTCGAAGAAAAATACATCGGTCATATCGGCAGCTTTGATTATGTTGACACACGAGCTTTCATTCGTGCTTTGGACAGTAAACTTCCCGCATGGGCTCCTCTTTTTCAAAAATACTCTGAAGAATTTGATTGGCGTCTCATTGCAGCGTTAGCTTATCAAGAATCCCATTGGGACCCTGAAGCCCGATCCCCAACAGGGGTTCGAGGCATGATGATGCTTACGCTGCCAACA
>NZ_JBNGCJ010000737.1:0-225 GCF_049974785.1 Vibrio genomosp. F10 str. 9ZD137 | reverse complement strand
GTTGTTGGCGTCGTTGTCGTCCCAGCCCTCTACCTCTTCCAGGCCATTTTTAAGGCCATCGCCATCGCTGTCTTGGTTGCCATCTTGCACGGGATTGTTGGCATCGTTTTTGTCCCAGCCCTCTATTTCTTCCAGGCCATCTTTAATGCCATCACCGTCGGTGTCGTTAGCGCCCCCTTGCACTGGGTCATTCGGGTCGGTTTTGTCCCAACCTTCCGTCACTTC
>NZ_JBNGCJ010000736.1:0-2840 GCF_049974785.1 Vibrio genomosp. F10 str. 9ZD137 | reverse complement strand
TTGGTCAAGCGGGTGTCCCTGGTCCATCATTCTTAGTTGTTGCTGTATTACTTGCAGCAGGTATTCCAATTGAAGGTCTACCGCTTCTTTTCGCTCTTGACCGTATCTTCGATATGATTCGTACTGCGCTTAATATCACTGGTGATGCAGCCTGTGCGGTTATTGTTGATTCTTTAATTGAAGAAGAAGCAAGTGAAGTCGAACTTCAAAAGCAAGAAGCGTAATCTAAATAGACCAAGTTAAATCTCTTAAATTCAATAGGTTAAGTTACTTAAGTTAAGTAGTAGAAAGTAAGTTTCAGAACCTACATCTAAGCAAAGCGTCTTAAAAAGGTCACAAGATCTATCCTCTTGTGGCCTTTTTATTATTTTAATTTGGGGAGCTATTGTTGGGATCTATCGCACGCTTTCCCTGTTATGCACTCGATGGCATTTGACTCTATTGTTATGGTACTAAGTTATCAACGAGTCTGTTCAGACAGGGAATTCAAATGGCTGCGATGAATGAATCAAATAGCATGGAAAAACCCTGCATCAGTAAGGCACTCAAAGAAGAATGTTTCTACGCGGCGCTGTTTATTGAAAAAACGCTCTCAACTCAATTCTGTGAAACCATACTCATCGATAGACTCCAACTGACCTATTCACTTGATCCTTCGACTGAAACTCTAAGCATTACGACCTGTTTAAAAACCCGTGCTTATCAACAGGCATTAGATATTAATATTAAGTCATGGCCAGGTGAGTACAAATCATTAGAGAAGTCAGCCATCCAGAGATTCGGTCATTGGGCTCAGTTTTGGTGTGAATACGAGATTTTCAAAATCAAACAAGGCTACCCTTATGAGGCTGACCATCGGCCAGGGTCTCTATCCTTAAACGAAGATCACTATCACTCAGAGTTCATTGAGCATATCGAATCCGTCGACACGCCGTATCAGACGCTTCACCATGAAGTGCCCGTCACACTCAGTGATGCGATTGTATTAATCAACCTCTCCACACTTGTTTTACACAACCAGTGGTACGAAATTTTATTCAATCTAGACATATCTCGCCAGGGTAGCCATTTCGTAATGACGACGACCAATGATTATCCTCACCTAAATAAGACAAAGACTATTGTTTCATCGGCCCGCGTGCAAAACTGGCAAGAATCAAATAATTGGCTCTATTTCACTCCTTTTTTCCGTAATCATCACTGGCAGCTTTGCTTACCTAACAATCTAAACCAACGCTGTTTAGAACTTGAACTGTTTGATTCGACGTTTCATCTTGAAGGGAACTGTAATCAAAGCTTTGAAGATAGGTTTAGTGCACATATCTTAGATAAATCATTCGTCTGTGAAGTGCTGCGTTTAACGGTCAGTGGCTCCAGTACTCAAGGTACATTTTTTCTATTTCTTGCTCAAAAAAAGCTAATGAGATATTTGATGAATAAGCACATAAAATTGGCTTACACTATCATTGAACAACCTTGGATGATTCGCTTTTACGAAACCTTAGAACAAGGCGGCTATTTTCCGAGTAGTTTCAGGAAGATCGATCATTCTGATAGGCATACATACAAAGGGTTTTGGGTTATTCCCAATTTATGCAATGAGCTCGAAAACACAAACTTTAACTCTTATAAACGTCGCGTTGTAAGCAGAATCAAACAAATGAAAGAGATCAACTATGTTTGACACACTGATTGCCCCTCTACTTTACCCTAAAGCGCTGGTTCTTATTGGCATCTCTTTCCTCATTCTCAGTTGGGTAGGATACTTTCGGCTGTCCCTACACAGACAATCGAGCTCGAATAACAACAAGACCTTTCGGTTTTATGTACTGTACTCCATTGGTCTATTTTTCTGGATCATGAGTAACGCCTATTTTCATACCGACTTTCTTGTCATTTTCCCCACTGACGTTGCCATTTTCATGGCGATCTTTGCCAATCTATCCGCTTTCTTTGGCTTCATGTTTGCCTTTTTGTTCTCATGTCAACTTCGAGCTGAGTTATCCCAATCAGCGACACCCAAAATACACTACCTCATTCTCAGTCTATTTGTTTTTTATGCTGTCATCGTCAACATTATTCCTGATTTGACCGTCATTGATGTTCAGGTGAGCAGCGCAAGTCACTTTATTATTGAATTTGGCCCGCATACACAAGGTTTTTTCATCGTTCTGATATCCCTCGTTATCCTCACGCTGACCAATCTTATCCATATCAGACACAGTGCTAATAAGCTCGGGCAAGCGAGAATTAACTATATGCTTCTCGGCATTGCTATCTTTATGATTTCAACAGCCATCATTCAGCTCGGTTTTACTTATTTGTTGAACGACTTTTCACTGACATGGCTACCACCTGCACTGTCAATCAGTGAAATGTTGATGGTTGGTTACGCTCTACTAACCCGTCGATTTTTTAGTGGCCGATACATTTTATTTCTGGGACTCACCGTCGCCCTGACTAGTGGTATTTATTCCGCACTCTACCTGTCGTTATCTCAATTCCTTGCGCCTGCACAAGCCGGCATTCATGTCATCATTTGGTGTATGTTTATCGGTGTCACATGGCGATACCTATTCAATACGATCAAACGCTATGTCAGTCTAATTATCTATCGTTCAAAAACCACGCCACTCGATGATATCAACGCGTTAGTGAGCGAGTTTCAATCATCTCCTTCCATCGCTATGTCTAAACTATCGCGGTTGTTAGATGTCCCTCAGTCTCAGATACAACTTATCCAGACCAGCGAAGAAGATGAGCTTTACACCCATCAAATACAGCTGAATGGGAACGCGCTCATTGTTGATGAGATAAAGGACCAAGATCGGAAGAGCGGT
>NZ_JBNGCJ010000735.1:0-2470 GCF_049974785.1 Vibrio genomosp. F10 str. 9ZD137 | reverse complement strand
TACGGCGAGCCCGTCACTCATCAGCCCGAACATCGTGATTTGATGCTCGTCGTCGATCTTTCAGGTTCAATGGCCCAAGAGGACATGAGACAAGGTGACCAATTTATTGACCGGTTAACGGCGGTAAAAAACGTTCTCACTGACTTTATAAATAAACGAACCGGTGACCGAATGGGTTTGGTTGTTTTTGCCGATCACGCTTACTTACAAACGCCTTTGACCTTAGACAGGCAAACGGTCTCTCAGCAACTCAATCAGACCGTGCTTGGATTGATTGGCTCGAGTACCGCAATAGGCGATGGTATTGCCGTCGCGACCAAAACATTTATCGATAGTGACGCCCCACAACGGGTAATGATTTTGCTCAGTGATGGAAGCAACACCGCGGGTGTACTGGACCCAATGGAAGCCGCTGAGATAGCAAAACAGTATGGCACCACAATTTATACCGTGGGTGTTGGCGCTGGTGAAATGGTGGTTAAAGAGTTCTTTATGACTCGCAAGGTCGATACCGCCCGTGATCTTGATGAAGAATCACTAAAAAGCATTGCTCAACTCACCGGCGGCCAATATTTTCGATCTCGTGATACTCAAGATCTAGCATCAATCTATGACACGATCAATGAACTGGAGCCAGTCAGCGAAGCGGTGCAAACCTGGCGGCCACAAACAGAATGGTTCGGACTGCCACTGTCCATTTCGCTGCTTTTATGTTGTGTCGTCATCGTATTAAGGAGGGGTTTTGTCTAACTTCACATTCCTTTATCCATTCTGGTTATTAGCCTTAATTCCTGCCGCCATCTTGGTCGGCTGGTTATACAAATACAGCACGACAGGCTCACTGATTGCCCCTCACCTTGCAAAGGCAATCGGGCTTGACGCCAAACCGCGTAAACGCAACCTCATATACCTCATTGCTCTAGGTTTGTTGAGTGCCATTATCGCGCTTGCAGGCCCTAGTTTCTATTCCGCTGAGCGGCCAGTATTTGGTAATGGCGGGGGAAGAGTCGTGGTCATGGATATGTCATTGTCGATGTACGCCAGCGACATTAAACCGAATAGATTAACCCAATCTCGCTACAAAGTGACCGACTTACTCAATAGCTGGTCGGAAGGCACAACGGGGCTAGTAGCCTATGCAGGTGATGCGTATACGGTGAGCCCAATGACGACCGACAATCAGACATTATTGAACCTGCTGCCCAATCTTTCACCTGACATCATGCCATTTTCAGGGGCCAACGCGGCCGCAGGGGTACAACTTGCCATTGAGATGATGCAAAACTCGGGGCTGAATCAAGGTGATATCATATTAGTCGTGGATGATATTGATGACGATGAGAAAAACGCGATCACTCAACTGTTAAGCCACACCCCGTGGCGATTGAGTATTTTGGCCGTTGCCACTCCAGCCGGTTCGCCGATTCGATTAAGCGACGGATCCTTAGTCAAGACAGGCAACGGTAACACGGCTATCGCGCAATCCAACTTTACGAACATGAAAGCACTCGCTCGAAATGTTGATGGTGTCTTTACTGGCATACAAGCCGATAGTAGCGATATCGATATTATTAGTGCCTACAGTGCTCGCGTAGAAGCCAGTTCCTCACTGGGAAAACAACAGCTTGAAGAACGCGTGAACAGTGGTTACTGGCTCATTTTACTGTTAGTGATTCCAGTCAGTTTACTGTTCAGACGTGGCGTTGTTTTTACGCTAGTGGCCATCATTTTTTCGCTCACCCAACCTAATCTAGCCTACGCTAACCCTTGGCTAACCGACGACCAAGAAGCGTTCAAATTGTATCAAAATCAACACTATCAGCAGGCAGCTGACGCGTTTTCAAACAAAGAATGGCGTGGCGTGGCAAAATATCGTGCTGGCGATTTCGAAGGAGCGATCAAAGAATTTGAGCAACTTGAAAGTGATAACGCTCGTTACAACCTAGCCAATGCGCATGCTCAACATGGTAACTATCAAAAGGCCATCGACGGCTATAACCAGCTGCTCCAGGATGGAAAACTTGTTGACCAAGCCAAAGAGAACCTACGAATTGTAGAACAAGCTCAGCAGCAGAAAAATAGTGGCGAAGAAGGTGAAAACCAACCAGATAGCAGCGACGACAATACCCCCTCAGACGAGCAGCAATCATCAAGCGATTCTTCTCAATCCGAACAAGACCCGTCGTCAGGCAATGACCAGAAAAATGAACCGCAAAGTAATCCGCAAGGCAAGCAGCAAGACAAGCAAAAGGGTGATAGTGCCAACAATCAAGACGATCAAGCCGACACGGACGAACAAGCTAACTCAGACAAACAAGACAAAACCGCCGATTCGGATGCGCAGTCTAATGACGAAGCCAGTAATAAATCCAGTGATGAAGCGAGTAATGAAGCAAGTGATCATCAAGATACACTGAATCATGATCTTAAATCAGAGGCACAAGATTCCAAGCCAACCGATACCGGCACA